>NZ_JAJSZC010000374.1:0-4390 GCF_036815105.1 Streptomyces sp. IBSBF 3136 | reverse complement strand
CGAGAGCGGCGATGCAGGAGATACCGGCGATACGGGCGGCCAGGTGACGTCGGGCGTTCAGCATGAGAAATCCTTAGGAAGCTATTTGGGGGACTGGGGCCGGTCGGCCTTTCGTGTATTCATTTCAGCCCGCCGGGCCGTCCCCGCACGTCCCCCGACCGGCCCACCCATCGGCTGACCCGCACCTCCACCACCCGACGACAGGCCCCGACCGACGACCCGCGCACGGCGCGGACCCCGGAACACGCCGTCGCCGGCCTGCACAGAGGACGCATGCACGCTTCGTAGCATGAGCCGATGATCACGTCCCATGAGCAGGACGCCCGGCGGCGCACCCGGCGGACGACGGTGCGGCGTCATCACCGTCTCGCTCTCGCTCTGGCCGGCGTAGGTGTGGTCGTCGCGGGGTGTGTCGTGCGCGACGGCTCCGGGGAGCCGAACCCCACCGGCTCCACCGCCACTCCCCCGCGGACAGCCCCGGGCACGCGGTCACGGATGCCGGCGGCGGCGCCTCCCGCGCCGCGCCCCACGGGGAACGTGCGGATCGCCGCCGTGGGCGACGTGGTGATGGGAACGCTGCCGGACGACCTGCCACCGGACGACGGCGCCTCGTTCTTCGACCCGGTCGCCGACCTGCTCACCGGCGATGTGGTCCTCGGGAACCTGGAGGGCACGCTCACCACCGACGGCACCAGCAAGTGCGACGACGACAGCCCGAACTGCTTCGCGTTCCACGCCCCGCCGTCCTACAGCCGCTGGTACAAGGAGGCCGGGTTCACGGTCATGAACCTGGCCAACAACCACATCGACGACTTCGGGGCGGAGGGGCGGCGCGAGACGATGGCCGCGCTGCGTTCCGTGAACCTGGCGTTCACCGGCCGCCTGGGCCAGATCACCGTCCAGCGGGTACGGGGCATCAGGGTCGCGGTGATCGGGTTCGCCCCGGACCAGGGGTCCAGCGACCTCAAGGACATCCCCGCCGCCAGACGGCTCGTCTCCCGTGCCGCGAAGATGGCGGACATCGTCGTCGTCACCATGCACGCAGGTGCGGAGGGCTCCGACCACACCCATGTGGAGCCGGGCACCGAGTGGTTCCTCGGGGAGAACCGCGGCGACGGCTACCGCTTCAGCCATGCGGTGATCGACGCCGGCGCCGATCTCGTCGTGGGCAGCGGCCCGCACGTCATGCGGGGAATGGAGTTCTACAAGGGCCGGCTGATCGCCTACAGCCTGGGCAACTTCGCAGGTTACAAGGTGTTCGGCCTCGGCGGCCTCCTCTCCACCAGCGGTCTGCTGGACGTCACCCTCCGCGCCGACGGGACCTATCTGTCCGGACGCCTGCACCCGACCCGGATCGTCGAGCCGGGCACGCCGGAGCCGGGCGGCGACGGGATCGATCTCGTCTCCGGCCTGTCGGAGGAGGACTTCGGCTCGCACGCCGCCCGGATCTCGTCGGACGGGACGATCCGACGCCCATGACCGGGCGTCCGCCGGCTCACCGCACCCAGTACTGCGCCAGGGCTCCTTCCCGGTACGGGGCCGGGCTCACGCTGAGTTCGCCGGCGAACGGGCGGTCCAGAACGAGGACCAGGAGCAGGCTGAAGCCGACCAGGGCCGCGACCGAGGCGACGAAGAGGAGCTGGACCCGCAGCTTGCGCATGCCGTACAGGAAGGTGAGCGGGACCAGGACGAGTGCGCCGCCGAAGGCCAGGACCTGGAGCAGCGGGGGAAGTCGCTGTCCCGCCATGGTCAGGCGGGCGCGGCGTTGGGTGGCGACGTCGTTGAGGTGGCCGACGGCCTCCTCGTAGAAGACCTCCTCGCGTCCGCTCTTCGGGTCGTAGGTCTGGAGCACGTGGAAGGCGTCCCGCAGGTGGCTCTCCGTGGCGCCGTAGCTCGGGTGTCCGGCCCGCATCCGGGGCCACTGGTCCTCGACGACCGCATGGACGTAGCCGCTCAGGCTGGAGTCGATCCGGGCCCGTACGGATGCCGGAAAGGCCGCGGCGTCACGGGCGATGAGTGCCGCGTCCGTGGCCTCGGAGGCCACGATGGTCTGGGTGTCCTCCATCTGCGTCCACAAGGTGACGATGACGAAGGCAAGGATGATCCCGTAGATGGCACCGAACATTCCCAGCGTCACACCGACCATGTCGTTGTGCTCGCCGCGGGCCACCGAGGGATAGCGGCGGCGCAGCAGCACACTGCCGGCGACCGCCAGGAGGACCGTCCCTCCGACGGCGACGACGGCGAGGGTGAAAGTGCTGAGATGGTTCAGCAGCCAGAGCGACATGAGCGCGGAGTCTAGGGCGGCGGCAGGCACCGGAAATGCCAGGTCCCGGCCCAGGAGCGGAACTGCGGGTGGGAGTTCACACCAGCGAGTGAGTCGCGACGCGAGTCCTGCGGCCCGGGTGTCGGCGGGTCCTCGTGTGACCAGAGGCCAGGTTCACTCGTTTGCCGGAATGCCGGGCCCCACTCATAGGTCGCGGAAGGCACCCGCCTGATGGTCTCGTCCTTGCTCAGCCGCTTCCCCAAGGTCTCCACCCGCGGCCTGCTCCACGCCGAGCAGTGAGGGTGGAACGGCTGACCGAGGCGGAGGCACGAGGGGTGTTGGAGGCGGCCGGTTACGACCGCGTCGAGACCGAACTGCGCTGCGCGCTACAGCTCGACGTGACGCTCGTCAGCGGCGTCGCGTCGATCCTGGCGTCCCAGGAGTTCGAACCCGGCGACGTGACCGTGACCCTGCCCACGACGGCCGCACCCGCCGGCGAGCAGGCCAGAACGGTGGCGACGCTGCGGACGACCGGCGCGTGCGGCCGGTTCGGACAGCACGTCGTCCACGCGAACTGGCGCTCGCCGAGGGGCTCGTGGTACGTGCTCGCGGCGGGGAGCCGCGCCGTGACCGGACTCACCGTCACCGGTGACATCACCGGTGAAGCCGACGGCCCCACTCTCGCGGTGCGGGCACGGACGGCCGCGGGCACGCGGACCATCGACCTGTCGGCGGAGCGGTCCGGATAGCGGGGCGGCACCGAACTGCGCCTCTCTACAATCGCCGTATGGACAACCACACGTGCACCCACTGCGGCAACGTCGGCCTGATGGAGGGCTTCATCGAGGACGCGGGCGAGCACTCGCGGGGGTACGCGCGCTGGATCGAGGGCGCGTTGGAGCGGGGGATCTTCGGGGGCGCCAAGCGGATGGGCCGGCCTCGGCGGCAGATAGAGGCGTACCGCTGCCCCAAGTGCGGGCATCTCGAACTGTTCGCCGGCCGCGAGGCGTAGTCGGCTCCGCGCACCCCTGCGTCACGGCGCGGCGTGGCACCCCGACGGCGGCCGGTTCGCCACCCCGGGAACGGACGCGACGCGGAACTGCGTTCGTGTTTCGGTGAGTTCAAGGACTCGCCGCGGCTGGCGTTGCAGGCCGGACAGTTCGAGGAGGCCGCCTTGCGCACCGGCGTGCTCGTTCAGGACCTGCAGCAGTCCCACGCCGCTGGCGTCCAGGAACGGCACACCCGCGAGGTCGAGGCAGAGGGTACGGTCGCGGATGATCACCGTGTCTGTCACCTGGGTGATCCGGGGGCAGGTGTCGAAGTCCAGTTCGCCCACCACGGTGACCACGATCCGCTCCGTGTGGTCGCTGATGTGTACGCCGAAGGTCGGCATGGTGAAACCACCGTTCGGGTGTAAAGCCCATCACGGTCGGCTTCCACTGCCGGAAGTAGGCCGTCAAGCGCGCGGCATACGGCGCCGCATCACAGCCGAGCGAGACCACCCGCACCTTCCGTCGGCCACCGTCGCTGTCACCGCACGACGGCGCGGGGTCTCCCACCGGACCAGGCTGGTCGTCCTTCGAGCGTGGCACATCGAGGCCACCGGCACCAGGGAACTTGGGCAAAGGGGACGTGTCGCACACCTGGCCGATTCGCTGGGTGCGCGATGCGCTGCGGGTGCGGTTCGCGGGTAGCCGCGAACCGATCGGCGAAAGGAGATCTGGCTGATGGCTACCGAGGCGAACTCCGCCAGGATCACGGGGAAGGTCCAGGGCAGGGACATCACCCTGGAAGGCCGCCTGTCCAAGGACGAGATCCGGGACAGGGTGTGGTGGTGGCGGATCCCCGACCCCGGGTCCTCGAAGGAGCAGGAGGACCACGGGCACGAGTACGACGGCTCCCGGCGGGACGTGATCGCCACCCTGGGCGGGTACTACGAGGTTCCCGGCGACCCAGACGCTCCCGGAGCCGGGGAGCTGCTGGAGACGATGTACGCGGAGCTCAATCCGGACGAGTGACGACCGCCGGGCTCAGTACGCGGAGTTGACGTTGTCGATGGAGCCGTAGCGGTGGGCGGCGTAGTTGGCGGCCGCGGTGATGTTGGCGACCGGGTCGGTGGAGTTG
>NZ_JAJSZC010000373.1:0-4443 GCF_036815105.1 Streptomyces sp. IBSBF 3136 | reverse complement strand
GGCGAAACGTTTCTGACGGGGCGGGCATGATCCTGCTCGGGGCGTGCGCGGCGTGGGCGCTGGTCACGGCGGCGGCCCACGAGGGCCGTCCCGAGGGAGTGCTGCTCGCGGTGCTCGCCGTGGTCGCCGGTCATGCCGCGGGCCGGGTCTCCGGGGCTCTGCTGCCGCTGGCCGCGCCCTGTTGCGGTGCCGCGGCCGGACTCGTCCTCGCACTGCTCATGCCCGACCTCTCCCCCGGCCCCCGGTACGCCGCCCCGCTCGGGCACGAGGGTGCCGTCGCCGCCCTGCTCGCCCTGGCAACCGGCGCGGCCTGCTGCGCGGCCTGGACCGCCCGCCGGGCCGCGTCCCGTCTCGGGCTGCGGCTGTTCGCCGTCGTGATCGCGCTGACCGGCGCCGCCGTGGGCTCGGCCGCCGGGTGTGCGGCGAGTGCGGCGGTCCTGCTCTGCTCGCTGGCGGCGGGCGCGATGCGGCAGCGGGGACTCGCCCTCGCCGGTCTTGCCCTCGTGGCGGCCCTGGCGGCGGGGACGGTCTGGGCGGCGGCCGCCGGGGCGCTGCCTGGCGGGCTCACCGAGGTGCTGGGCGGCCGGCTGGCGCCGCACCGGGTGCAGTTGTGGCGGGACGCCCTGCGGATGGCCGGCCGGCACACCGGGCTGGGGGTCGGCCCCGGCCGCTTCGGCGTGCCGGACGGTACGCCGCCGCGGGGACTGACGGCCGACGGCAGACCGCACTCGGCTCCCCTTCAGCAGGCGGCCGAGCAGGGTCTGCCCGGGGTGCTCCTGCTGGCCGCCGCTTTCGGCTGGGCCCTGCACGCCCTGTGGCGGAGCCCGCGCACCACCCCGGTCGCCCTGACGGCGGCCGCCGCTCTGACCGCACTGGCCGCGATCGCCTCGCTCGGCGACGCACTGAGCTTCACCACGGTGACAGCGGGCGCGGGCCTCCTGACCGGCTGGGCGACCGCCCGCCCGCTGAGTGGTGACAGCCCCCTGGCGAACGGTGACGGCCCCCGACCGTAGGAGCACGCCGTCGGGCCGGGTCGGCCGCGCCCGGCCTCGTCGGCCCCCGCCGGGCCGGGTGGGTCAGTGGGCGGTGCCGGGGGTGATCGTGCGCAGCCGGTCGCGGATCACCCGGACCGCCGACTCGGCGTTGTCCACGGTGATCGTGAAGGTGTGGCCGTCCCACAGGCTCAGCACGACGCCCTCGCCACGACGGACGACGACCGCGGTGCCCTTCTCGGGGCGCCAGCGGTAGCCCCAGCCGCCCCACTGCCGGGGGGTGACCACGGGCGTGAAGTCGGCGCCGACGACCTCGGTGAGCGGGATGCGCCGGCGCGGTACGCCGATGTGGCCGCAGCGGACCTCGACGCACTCCTTGTCGAGCCTGAGGTCGACGTGCACGAAGGCGAGGGTGCCGAAGATGACCAGCAGACCGGCCGCGATGCAGCCCACGACGGACATGGCCAGTGCGGCTCTGCCCGAGGTCCAGGCCGATTCGACGGCCAGTTCGATGCCGAGCGCCAGGCAGGCCGCGCCGACCAGCGCGAGCAGCCACTGGACCCGGTTGGTGGCGCGTCCGGTCCAAACGTCGGGGTGCGAGGCGTCCTCGGCGTGGCGGTGCTCCCTCATGTTTATGAGGTTACTCAGGTTTCGCTGGGCCGGTACCCGCTCGTGGCGGGTGACTCCTCCGGGCGGCCCAGTGGGAAGCCGGTGCGCCTGCCCCCGGCTCAGTGGCGGTCGGCGAGCGGGCCGGCGGCGGGCAGCAGCCGGCCCTCGGCGTAGTGCAGCGCGGCGGCGGGCAGCACGCCCTCGCGTCCGCTGAGCAGTACGGTCAGCGCGCCCTCGGCCGGGGCGTCGGGGGCGGGCAGCTCCCCGAGGCGGCGCAGCGCCTGGGCGGCGACGGCTCCGGCGGACCCGTGCAGGACGAGCGGGGCGGCGCCGGGCCGCTGGACGGCGGCGCGGATACGTTCCGCCACCAGCTCGTAGTGAGTGCAGCCCAGGACGACGGTCGTCACGTCCCGCGGGGTCAGGGCGGCCGCCGCGGCGACGGCGGCGTCGATGGCCGCCTCGTCCGCGTGCTCGACGGCCTCGGCCAGCCCCCAGCAGGGCACCTCGGTGACGTGGACGCCGTCGGCGAAGTCCGCGATGAGACCGCGCTGGTAGGGGCTGCCGGTGGTGGCCGGTGTCGCCCAGATGGCGACGGGGCCGCCGCCCGCCGCGGCCGGCTTGATCGCCGGGACGGTGCCGATCACCGGGATGCCGGGCTCCAGCCGGGCCCGCAGAGCGGGCAGGGCGTGCACGGTGGCGGTGTTGCAGCCGATGATCAGGGCGTCGGGCCGGCGGGCCGCGGCGGCCTCGGCGACGGCCAGGGCGCGCCGGGTGAGGTCCTCGCTGGTCCGCGGCCCCCAGGGCATGCCGTCGGGGTCCAGGGAGAGGACGAGATCGGCGTCGGGGCGCAGGCGCCGTACCGCTGCGGTCGCCGCCAGCAGACCGATTCCGGAGTCCATGAGCGCGATCTTCACCCGGCCACGATAGACGATAGGACCTTACGGGCCGCTCGGGTGGGGCAGACTGCGCCCGTGAGCGCGATCGTGTGGATCACCGTCGTATCCCTCGCCGCCTGGGTCTGGCTGCTGCTGTGCCAGGGCTTCTTCTGGCGCACGGACGTCCGGCTGCCCGGGCGTCTGGAACCGGATCCGTGGCCGTCCGTCTGTGTCGTGGTCCCGGCCCGTGACGAGGCCGCCGTGCTGCCCGCGAGTCTGCCGTCGCTGCTCGCGCAGGACTATCCGGGCCGGGCGGAGGTCTTCCTGGTGGACGACGGCAGCGCGGACGGCACCGGGGAGCTGGCGCGCGAGCTGTCCCGGCGGCACGGCGGGCTGCCGCTCACGGTGGACTCCCCCGGCGAGCCGCCCGCCGGCTGGACGGGCAAGCTGTGGGCGGTGCGGCACGGCATCGGCCTCGCACGCGCGCGTGGTCCCGAGTATCTGCTCCTGACGGACGCGGACATCGCGCACGCGCCGGACAGCCTGCGCGAGCTGGTGGCGGCGGCCCGTACCGGCGGCTTCGACGTGGTGTCGCAGATGGCGCGGCTGCGGGTGGAGAGCCTGTGGGAACGGCTGGTGGTCCCGGCGTTCGTCTACTTCTTCGCGCAGCTCTACCCGTTCCGGTGGATCGGCCGGCGGGGTTCCCGCACGGCGGCAGCGGCGGGCGGCTGTGTCCTGCTGCGCGCGGAGACGGCCGCACGGGCGCGGATCCCGGACGCGATCCGGCAGGCCGTCATCGACGACGTCGCGCTCGCGCGCGCGGTGAAGGCGGTCGGCGGTCACGTCTGGCTGGGTCTGGCGGACCGGGTGGACAGCGTGCGTCCGTACCCGCGGCTGGGCGACCTGTGGCGGATGGTGTCGCGCAGCGCGTACGCCCAGTTGCGGCACAACCCGCTGCTGCTGCTCGGCACGGTCGCCGGGCTCGTGCTGGTGTACCTGGTGCCGCCCGCGGCCGTGGTCGCGGGGGCGGTCGCGGGCAGCACGGCGACGGCGGTGACGGGCGCGGCCGCGTGGGCGGTGATGGCGGGGACGTACGCGCCGATGCTCCGTTACTACCGGCAGCCCGTGTGGCTGGCGCCGCTGCTGCCGTTCACCGCCTTCCTCTACCTCCTGATGACGGCCGACTCCGCCGTGCAGCACTACCGGGGGCGGGGGGCGGCCTGGAAGGGGCGCACCTACGCGCGCCCCGAGGCCGTGGGCGACGAGGGCTGAGCCGGCTACTTGCGCCCCGGCGTCCAGTTCATGCCCCATCCGTAGGCGCGGTCTATGGTCCGCTGCGGGCTCACCCCGCGCTCCGGCACCAGGTAGCGCGCCTCGCGCTGCACGACGAGGTCGCCGCCGGTGCGCGTGATCAGAGCGAGCGCGCACACCGTGGAGGGGACCGTGCACTCGTCCAGGGAGAAGTCGATCGGGGCGCCGTGCTGGGGCTTGAGGGTGACGGTGGCGTGCAGGTCGGCGAAGGAGGCGGCGCCCTCGTAGATCGTGACGAAGACCAGGATGCGCCTGAAGTCCTCTATGTGGTCGAGGTTGACGGTGAGGTTCTCGCCGCTCGACACGGCGCCCGTGCGGTCGTCGCCGTCGAGGTGGATGTACGGCGGCCGGGTGAGGGAGCCGAAGGCGTTGCCGAGTGCCTGTACGACGCCCTTGCGGCCGTCGGCGAGTTCGTACAGGGCGCACAGGTCGAGGTCGACGTCCCCCTGTCCGGAGCCCCACCGGCCGCCCCAGCCGGGGAGTTGCTTGCGCACCTGCCAGTTGAGGTTGACGCGCATGGCGCCCGAGGTGCCGCCCTGCTTGGCGAGCGAGACGGAGGGCGCGGCCTTGGTGAGGGTGACCTTGGACAGGCGCACGGGTGCGGACGGCTGGGTCGCCGGGGGCGGCGGCAGCGGCACGGGGGCGGTGACCGGCGG
>NZ_JAJSZC010000372.1:0-4507 GCF_036815105.1 Streptomyces sp. IBSBF 3136 | reverse complement strand
ACCCCGCCCCGGACCGCCCCGCCACGGACCACCCGCACCCGGAGGACCGCATGACCACGCTCATCGAAACCCCGGAACACAAGGCACTGCGCGACGCGGTCGCCGCCCTCGGCAGGCGTTACGGCCGCGACTACGTCGCCCGCACCGTCGCCGAGGGCCGCCCGCCCACCGAACTCTGGGCCGAGGCCGGGAAACTCGGCTACCTCGGCGTCAACCTGCCCGAGGAGCACGGAGGCGGCGGCGGTGGCATCACCGAACTGTCCATCGTCCTCGAGGAACTGGGCGCCGCGGGATCCCCGCTGCTCATGCTCATCGTCTCCCCGGCCATCTGCGGCACCGTCATCGCCCGCTTCGGCACCGAGGACCAGAAACGCGCCTGGCTCCCCGGCCTCGCCGACGGAAGCCGCCTGATGGCCTTCGGCATCACCGAACCCGACGCCGGCTCCAACAGCCACCGCATCACCACCACCGCCCGCAAGGACGGCGCCGACTGGCTCCTCACCGGCCGCAAGGTCTTCATCTCCGGGGTGGACATGGCCGACGCCGTGCTCGTCGTCGGCCGCACCGAGGACGCCCGCACCGGACGCCTCAAGCCCTGCCTGTTCATCGTCCCCACCGACGCCCCCGGCTTCCAGAAGCGGCCGATCGACATGGAACTCAAGGCGGCGGAGCGACAGTTCGAGCTGGTCCTCGACGACGTACGGCTGCCCGACGAGGCCTTGGTCGGCGACGAGGACGCCGGTCTGCTCCAGCTGTTCGCCGGACTCAACCCCGAGCGCATCATGACCGCCGCCTTCGCCATCGGAATGGGCCGGTACGCCCTCGCCAAGGCCGTCGAGTACGCCCGCGACCGCACCGTGTGGAAGACCCCCATCGGCGCCCACCAGGCCATCGCCCACCCGCTGGCGCAGGCCCACATCGACCTGGAGCTGTCCCGCCTGATGATGCAGAAGGCGGCCCACCTCTACGACGCGGGCGACGACATCGGCGCGGGCGAGGCCGCCAACATGGCCAAGTACGCGGCCGGCGAGGCCTGCGTGAAGGCCGTCGACCAGGCCGTGCACACCCTCGGCGGCAACGGCCTCACCCGGGAGTACGGCCTGGCCTCGCTGATAACCGCCGCACGCGTGTCTCGTATCGCCCCGGTGAGCCGGGAGATGATTCTCAACTACGTCTCCCACCAGACCCTGGGCCTGCCCAAGTCCTACTAGGCCGGGCCCCGCGACACGACCCAGGGCAGCCCGTCCGGATCAGGCCGCCGCAGCCGCTTGGAGGAACCGTGTTCCGCAGCGCGTACGCAGACGTCCCGCCCGTAGAACTCCCCATCCACGAAGCCGTCCTCGGCGGCGCCGCCCGCCACGGCGACCTGCCGGCCCTCATCGACGGCACGGACGGCACCACTCTCACGTACGCGCAGGTGGACCGGTTCCACCGGCGTCTGGCCGCCGCACTCGCCGAAGCGGGCGTCCGCAAGGGCGACGTCCTCGCCCTGCACAGCCCCAACACCATCGCCTTCCCCACCGCTTTCTACGCCGCCACCCGCGCGGGCGCCTCCGTCACCACCGTGCACCCGCTCGCCACTCCCGAGGAGTTCGCCAAGCAGCTCGGCGACAGCGCCGCCCGCTGGATCGTCACCGTCTCCCCGCTGCTGGAGTCCGCCCGCCGCGCGGCCGAACTCGCCGGCTGCGTACGGGAGATCTTCGTCTGCGACAGCGCGCCCGGGCACCGCTCGCTCCTCGACATGCTCGCCACCACCGCCCCCGAACCCGACATCGCCTTCGACCCGGCCGAGGACGTCGCCGCACTGCCGTACTCCTCCGGCACCACCGGCGTCCCCAAAGGCGTCATGCTCACCCACCGGCAGATCGCCACCAACCTCGCCCAGCTCGAACCCGCCGTCCCGGCGGGCCCCGGCGACCGCATCCTCGCCGTTCTGCCCTTCTTCCACATCTACGGCCTGACCGCCCTGATGAACGCGCCCCTGCGCAACGGCGCCACCGTCGTCGTCCTGCCCCGCTTCGACCTCGACACCTTCCTCGCCGCCATCGAGAATTACCGCATCACCGGCCTGTACGTCGCGCCCCCGATCGTCCTCGCCCTCGCCAAGCACCCGGCCGTCGCCCGCTACGACCTCTCCTCCCTGAGACACGTCATCAGCGCCGCCGCCCCCCTCGACGCCGCACTGGCCGCCGCCTGCTCCGAACGCCTCGGCCTGCCCCCCATCGGCCAGGCCTACGGCATGACCGAACTGTCACCCGGCACCCACGTCGTCCCCCTCGACTCCCTCCACCAGGCACCCCCCGGCACCGTCGGCCGGCTCATCGCCGGCACCGAGATGCGCATCGTCTCCCTCGACGACCCCCACAAGGACCTCGCCACCGGCGAACCCGGCGAGATCCTCATCCGCGGCCCCCAGGTGATGAAGGGCTACCTCGGACGCCCCGACGCCACCGCCGACATGATCGACACCGACGGCTGGCTGCACACCGGCGACGTCGGCCACGTCGACGCGGACGGCTGGCTGTTCGTCGTCGACCGCGTCAAGGAACTCATCAAGTACAAGGGCTTCCAGGTCGCCCCCGCCGAACTCGAAGCCCTGCTGCTCACCCACCCCGGCATCGCCGACGCCGCCGTCATAGGCGCCCACGACGACGACGGCAACGAGATCCCGCACGCCTTCGTCGTCCGCCAGCCCACCGCCGACGGCCTCACCGGGAACGACATCACCGCCTACGTCGCCGAACGCGTCGCCCCCTACAAACGCGTCCGCGCCGTCACCTTCATCGAGGACGTGCCCCGCGCCGCCTCCGGCAAGATCCTGCGACGCCAGCTCAGGGAGCGCACATGACCACCCTCATCGGCCGCACCCGCGCGCGCGGCGTAGAGACCCTCAGCCTCGACTCCACCGCCACCCGCAACGCCCTGTCCGCCGCGCTCGTCACCGAACTGGCCGACACCCTGACCGACTGCGGCAAGGACCCCGACGTCCGCGCCGTCGTCCTCACCCACACCGGCACCACCTTCTGCGCCGGGGCCGACCTGCGCGACCCACCCGACCCCGACGCCCTCGTCGGGCTCCTGCGCCGGATCGTCGAACTGCCCAGACCCGTCGTCGCCCGGATCACCGGACACGTCCGCGCCGGCGGCCTCGGCCTGCTCGCCGCCTGCGACATGGCCGCCGCGGGGCCCGAAGCCACCTTCGCCTTCACCGAGGTCCGCATCGGCGTCGCCCCCGCGGTCATCTCCCTGCCGGTCCTGCCGCGCACCGACCCGCGCGCCCTCGCCCGCTACTACCTCACCGGCGAACGCTTCACCCCCGCCGACGCCGTACGCCTGGGCCTGCTCACCGTCACCGCCGACGACGTCGACGACGCCCTCGCCCCCCTCCTCGACGGACTGCGCCGCTCCGGCCCACAGGCCCTGGCCGAGACGAAACGGCTGCTCACGGCTAGGGTGCTGGAGACCTTCGACCGGGACGCGGCGGAACTGACCGCGCTCTCGGCCCGGCTGTTCGCCTCCCCCCAGGCCCGGGAGGGGATGACGGCCTTCCTGGAAAGACGGGATGCGGCATGGGTGGTGTGAGTACGGCGGACCGCGACCGCGTACCCAAGCAGGACCGCAGCCGAGCCACCCGGCAACGGCTGCTGGAGGCCGCCGTCGCCTGCCTCGCCGAACACGGCTGGGCAGGCTCCACGGTCACCGTCGTCGCCGAACGCGCCGGAGTCTCCCGCGGCGCCGCCCAGCACCACTTCCCGACCCGCGAGGACCTGTTCACCGCCGCCGTCGAGTACGTCGCCGAAGAACGCTCCAACGCCCTCAGGGAACTCTTCCCCGAAGGCACCGCCGACCGCCGGGCCGTCGTCACCGCCGTCGTCGACCTCTACACCGGCCCCCTCTTCCGCGCCGCCCTCCACCTGTGGGTCGCCGCCTCCAACGAGGAACAACTGCGCGCACGCGTCACCGAGCTCGAAGCCCGCGTCGGCCGCGAGACCCACCGCATCGCCATCGACCTCCTGCACGCCGACGAGACCCGCCCCGGCGTCCGCGAGACCGTCCAGGGCTTCCTCGACATGGCCCGCGGCCTCGGCCTCGCCAACCTCCTCACCGACGACACCGCCCGGCGCCGACGCGTCGTCGCCCAATGGTCCGAGCTGCTGGAACGGGCCCTGCGCTGAGCCGCTGTCAGCTCGGAGCCGACCGACAGCCCGGTCGTCCACACAGGGCGCACGGTCTTGCACGGCGGCCGGCTGGACCCGAGCGGGACCAGGTGGCGCGATCAGTGAGCCGGACCACATCCGGATCCGGCCCGGGGCAGTACCCTTGCTCCATGCTTCTGCTGCTCGTCCGACGCCGCCACGTGGACTACGTGCGCGTCACGAGCATGGGCTGTCGGCCTTCCGCCTGACCCAGCCCCCTTTTTCTCCCGCCTTCACCGCCTCTCGCGCAGGCGTTCCCGGGCACCGCCCCACCCTCCGGCGGCCCGCCCGCGGCCCACCCACATCTCCAC
>NZ_JAJSZC010000371.1:0-4566 GCF_036815105.1 Streptomyces sp. IBSBF 3136 | reverse complement strand
CCCGCAACCCCTTCCTCGGCCCCCTTCACGCCGCTCTCCGCGGCGCGGGCTCCGTCCACGGCCGCGCCCTCCGCGCCCGCCTCCGGGATGAGGAACTGTGGGAGGAGTTCGCCGCCGACGCCGCCCGGGTCCTGGAGGAATGAGTTCCAGAGCTGGTTGCCGGTCTGGGTGGGGTGGGTGACCATGTGGACGGCTCCGCCGAGCAGTTCCACCTTGGCCTGGAGTGCTTCGTAGGGGTGCGTGATCGCGTACGGGTCGAGCGGGTTGGCGTTGCGGGCCAGGTTGTTCAGGTCGCCGAGGCCGCGCATGAAGCCGCCGAAGAAGCGCATGTCCTCGGTCTTGGCGGCGTCCCAGGCGTCTGCGCCGTCCAGCTTGAGCTGGTTCAGGGCCGAGGGCTCGTGCGGGGCGTGCTGCAGGGCCCGCTCGAGACGGGCCGCCGCCTCCGAGGCGAGCTGGGTGCGCTGGCGTCTGGCCGCGGCCAGGATCTCCTCCGCCGCGTGCTTGGCCCCGTCGCCCGGGTCCTGCTCCGAGGGCCTGGGCCCGGGGTCCTTCTCGCCCGCCTCGACCGCGTCGTTGTACGTCTTCACCTGGTGCTGGTAGGTGTTCGAGGCGGCCTTGCCCTCGCGGTACTTCGCCACCGCCTCCCGGGCCTGCGCCTGGGCCCACTCCACCGTGTGGGCGAAGTCCTCCAGGCCCGCGGCGGCCTCGCCGCACGCCTCGGCGGCCTGGCGCCACTTGGTCTGGTGGGTGGCGAACTTCTCGCGGAAGGTGTCGGCCGCCTCGCCCTGGAAGTCCGAGGAGTCCAGCTTCTGCATGCCGGAGGCGACGGCGCCGAAGGACTGCGCGAAGGTCCGCAGATGTCCCGCCGTCTCGCGCAGCTTGGCCGGGTCTCCGTGGATGAGTTCCTTCGGGTCCTCGGTCTCGTCCAGTTGCTGTTCGTCCACGTGCGCGCCCAGCTTGGACGCCGTGGAGTCGCCCCAGTCGTCGACCTTGTCCGCCGCGCCGTGCGCGCCGGCCCAGTCGAGCGCGTCGCCCACACCGTGCGCGCCCTCGTCGATGACGTGGCCCGTCGTCCGTTTGACGTGGTCGTAGCCGGACTTGAGCGACCCGACTGCGTGGTTGAACTTGCTCGTGAAGGACATCAGTTGCCCTCCCCCGACCCCGTCACGTCCCGCACGATCGACGGCGACAGCGGGATCGGGCTGCCCGGCACTCCCTCGCTCGTCTCCACGTCCGTGAGCATGCCCTTGCCGGTCTGCTTCACGGAGTTCACCAGGTTCTCGCGGTCCTTCTCGCCGTAACCCGTCGTGGCCGCCGCGTGGTTGATCTGGTCCAGGCTCTCCTTCTCCACCTGGTCGTTGGACGCGAAGGGGTCTCCGACCACGGAGTTGTAGGCGACCTTCAGCGAGCCCTTCACGTACTCGTCCGTCTGGTGGAAGGTGCCGGCCGCGAGTCCCATCCCCTCCGCCAGCGCGTTGCCCTCCTGCATCAGGTCGCGCACTCCCCACTGCCACCGCTCGCAGAAGGTGTGCAGCATCGCGCCGAGGTGGTCGTCGCCGACGGCCATGCCGTCCATCTCCAGGCCGGTGAAACCGCGCCCCGCGCCCGCCCAGCCCTTCATTCCGCCGAGCGAATCCATCTCGCTCAGCGCCTTGTTGATGCCCTCGGCCATCAGCTTCAGCCCCTGCACCCGCAGGTCCGGCTGTCCGCCCCCGCTCGGCGTGGTCATCGCCGTTCCTCCCCCGTCCCACTGTCCGCGTCCGTGTCCGTGCCCACGGCCGGCCCGTTCAGGGCGCACGCCTCCGGCACTATCCCTACGACCGGTGGCAGCACCAGTCCCCGCTCGCCGTCACCGGCGTCCACCAGCACCCCGCACGGCAGCCCGGCCCCGGATCCAGTTCCAGCCCCGGCCACCGCAGGTACGCCCGCGTCCAGGACCGCGGCGCCCCACACCGTCCGGTACCGCCAGGTCCGGTCAGCCTCCCCGCGCGCTCTCGCGAAGCGTCCCAGCGCGGCCTCGTCGGTGAACGCGAGCAACCACCGTGCCCCCTGCAGCTCCACGGTCAGGGCCGCGCCGTTCTCCCCGTACGGGACGAGGACGCGGCTGCGGCGGAACTCCCCGAGCCGGGCGTTGAACTGGCGCCGGTGAGCCCTGAGCCTGGCAATCTCGTTTGCGTCAGCAAGTCTGCCGGGGGCCGGGTGCGGTGTGGTCGCGGACTCGGTTCCGTCGCCGGGCAACGGTTCGTCGCCCGCGCGCAGAATCGTCTGCTCCGCGATGTCCGCCAGCGCCGACCTGCGCGTACGCCCCTCATCCTCGCCCGACGCCCCCGTCGGCTCAGCGCTGGTCACAGCGCCTTCCCCCTCACCGAAATGTCCTGATGCGTTCGGCTGATTTTCGGTCAGCGAACGATCTTCCATGCTCACATGGACGGGATGGCGCGAGCAACGGGCTTCGGATCAATAATGGGCAAAGGTCCGTCAACTCCCGTCGCAGAGCGTCCGGTTCTGATCACATGCGCGGCTCCGCAGCCGGCTGGTCCAGGCGTACTCGCGCGAACTCGATCATCTCGTACGGCCCCTCCTCCCCCGTCTCGTACAGGACCCCGACCGTGTGCCGGTCCACTTGGACCAGGTCGGAGTAGGCGGCCGGTCGTGGGGAGAGGGTGAGCATCTTGGTGAAGGTCCGCCCGCCGTCCGGGCTGCGCCACAGGGCCGGCGCGCGGCGGGCGGTGGGGGTGGAGGGGGCAGAGAACAGCAAAGGGGCTCCTCCACCCCTGAGTTGCAGGGCGCTTCCCTCCACCACCGGGACGTCGTCCAGTGCGGGCTGGGGGCGCCAGGGGCGGTCCAGGGTTTCGCCGCCGTCGCTGGAGTAGGTGTCCACGCGGTTGCCGGGGTTCGTGCCGTTCTGGTCGCGGGACGTGAAGTAGAGCCGACCGTCCGGGAGTTGGGCGGCGGTCGTCTCGTTGGCGTTGGTCCTGCCGTCGTGGGTGGCGTCCGTGAAGCCGAGGTGCCATGTGTGGCCGCCGTCGTCGCTGTAGAGGGCGTGGGCGCCGTAGTACCTGGGCTCCCGGCCGGTGTCGGGCGAGCCGGCCGGCGGGGCGGTGGAGTGGTCGGCGGGGACCAGCAGGCGGCCGGTGTGCGGGCCCCGGGTGAGGGCGAGGGCGTGGCCGGGGCCGGTCGCGTACCAGCGCCAGTGCGCCGGCTTCACCTCGGCCGTGATGTCCCTCGGGCGCGTGAAACTGCGGCCGTCGTCCACGCTGCGCTGCACGAACACCCGGCGGCCGCGGCCGGGTGCGGCCTCCCCTCGCATGATCTGCGCCTCGGTCACCGACCCGCCGTTGTACGAGGTGAGCAGGACGACCGCGCCGGTGCGCGGGTCGACCACGGGGGCCGGGTTGCCGCGGGTGTCGCCCTCCCCCGCGGCCGCGATCGTCAGCGGGCGCCAGGTGCAGCCGCCGTCGGTGGAGCGGCGCAGGACGACATCGATGTCGCCGCTGTCACCGGCGCCGTCGTGCCGGCCCTCGGCGAAGGCCAGGACGGTGCCGCGCCGCGTGGTGACGGTCGCGGGGATGCGGTAGGTGTCGTAGCCGCCCTCCCCGGCCGTGTACGGCACGGAGGAGACGCAGCCGTACGCCGTGTGGGCGGGGTGCGCGGTGGCGAGCGGGGTGAGGAAGGCGGTGGCGGCGAGGAGGACGCGGCTCAGCGGGGTCACGCCCCCATGGTCCCCGGAGTCACCAGTCCGGACTCGTAGCCCACGACGACGAGCTGGGCCCGGTCGCGCGCTCCCAGCTTGCCCATGATCCGGCTCACGTGGGTCTTGGCGGTGAGCGGGCTCAGTCCCAACGCCTCGGCGATCTCGGTGTTGTTGAGGCCCCGGGCGACCAGGGTCAGGACCTGCCGCTCCCGCTCCGACAGGCACTCGGGACCGGCCGTCGGCGGGGCGGAGGGGCTGCGCAGGAACCGCTCGATCAGCCGTGCCGTCGGTCCGGGCGAGAGCAGCGCCTCGCCCGCGGCGACGACGCGGATCGCGTCGAGCAGGTCGGCGGGGCGGGTGTCCTTCACCAGGAACCCCGAGGCGCCGGCGCGCAGCGCGTCCACGATGTGCTCGTCGGTGTCGTAGGTGGTGAGGACCAGGACCCGCACCCCGGCCAGGTCCTCGTCGGCGGCGATCAGCCGGGTCGCCTCGATGCCGTCGAGCCCGGGCATGCGGATGTCCATCAGCACCAGGTCGGCGCGTTCGGTGCGGGCGAGGTCGACGGCCTCGCGGCCGGTGGCGGCCTGCCCGACGACCACCATGTCAGGCGCGGTCTCCACGAGCATCGCGAACGCGGCCCGTACCAGGGCCTGGTCGTCGGCGAGCAGCACCCGTACGGGGTTCACGGGGTGCCTCCCAGCGGCAGTACGGCCGTCACCTCGAAGCCCGGGGCGTCCGCGCGCGGCCCCGCGGTCACCGTCCCGCCGACGCTGCGCGCCCGCTCCCGCATCCCCAGCAGTCCGTAGCCGGGCGTGCCGGGGGTGCCGTTCCCGGCCTTCCCCGCGCTGTCGGCGTCTCCGGCACGCCCGGCT
>NZ_JAJSZC010000370.1:0-4618 GCF_036815105.1 Streptomyces sp. IBSBF 3136 | reverse complement strand
CCCGGGCGAGGCGCCGAACCGCTGCGACCTGCGTCCCGTACCCCTGCCGCCCCCTTCCGCCGACCCCGCGACCGTGCTGCGCGGCAGCCGGTTCGTCCTCCTCGGCGAAGGCGGGGGAGCGGCGGCGGAGCTGGCCGCACGGCTGCGCGCGCACGGCGCCGACGCCGTCGTCGCCGACCGTACCCGTCTGCTCGGCGAGCCGGACGGCGGGGCCGACGGCGTGCTGTACCTGGGCGCGCTCCCGGGCCCCGAACTCCCGGTGCTCCCGGAGGCTTTCCCCGTGATCAGGGCGGCCCTCGCCCGCGCCCCGCGCACCCTGCTGGCCGTGCAGCCCGCCGACGGCACGCAGGCGACGCGGTCGGCGGGCCTGCACGGCCTCTTCCGCACGGTCGCCCGCGAGTACCCCGGCACCCTGGCCCGGCTGGTCACCGTCCCCGACACCGCCCCGGGCGCCGTCGCCGACGCCCTGCTCGCCGAACTGCTCGCCCCGGAACCGGCCCCCGTCGTGCGGCGCACCGCCACCGGCGGGCGGTACGGGCTCGAACTGGTCCCAGCGCCCCTGGGGCCGCTGGGCAGCACCGGCGCCGGACCCGCCGGTGACGGTGCCGCCGAGGCCGCCGCGCTCGGCCTGGACCGGGACTCCGTGGTGCTGCTGGTCGGCGGCGCCCGTGGCATCACGGCACGGTTCGCCACCGCGCTGGCCGCGGCGAGCCGCTGCCGCGTCGAACTGCTCGGCCGTACCCCCGCGGCCACCGCACCCGAGCCACCGGGGACCGCCGCCGCCCGCACCCTCGTCGAACTGCGCGCCGCCCTCGCCCGGGACGGCTCGTCGAGCCCGGCGGAACTCAACCGCTCCGCAGAACTGATCCTCGCGCAACGGGAGATCGCCGCCACCCTCGCCGAACTCAACGCCCTCGGCAGCGAGGCCCGCTACCGCTCGGTGGACTTCCGTGAACGGGACGCGGCCCTCCAGGCGGTCAAGGAGATCCACGCCGAACACGGCCGCCTCGACGGGGTCGTCTTCGCCGCCGGAGTGATCGAGGACCGGCTGATCGCCGACAAGAGCACCGACTCGTTCCGACGGGTCTACGGCACGAAGACCGCCGGGGCCGCCGCCCTGCTCACCGCACTGGCGGACCTGCCCCGCGGGCCGGCCTTCACCGTCCTGTTCGGCAGCGTCGCCGCCGTCCTCGGCAACCGCGGGCAGGCCGACTACGCCGCCGCCAACGACGCCCTGGAACGCCTCGGCACCGACTGGGCCGAGCGGACCGGCCACCGGGCGCTCACCGTGCACTGGGGCCCCTGGGCACCGGCCGGGCGGCACGGCGGCATGGTCGGCGAGGAACTCGGCCGGGAGTACGCGCGCCGCGGAGTACGGCTGATCGACCCGGACGAGGGCACCGCGGCCCTGCTCCGCGAACTCGCCTGGGGCGACCGCTCGGCGCGCGCCGTCGTCTACACCGCCTCGGGCTGGTGAGATGACGCAGCTCCGAACCCCGGTCGCCGTGGTGGGGATGGCGGTACTGCTGCCCGGCGCCGCGGGCCTCGACGCCTACTGGCGCAACCTGCGCGACGGCGTGGACGCGATCGCCGACGTACCCGAGGGCCGCTGGGACGCCGGCTACTACCACCCCGGCACCGCCGCCGAGCCCGCCGTCGCGGACCGGATCTACTGCCGGCGCGGCGGATTCGTGGACGGACTGGCCGAGGTGGAGGTGACCCGGTACGGCATCATGCCCGCCTCCGTGCCGGGCGCCGAACCCGACCAGCTGATCGCCCTGGACGTGGCCGCCGCCGCGCTCGCCGACGTGGGCGGCGTCGACCGGCTGCCCGAGCGGCACCGGATCGGCGTGACCCTGGGCCGCGGCGGCTACCTCACCCCCGGCCTGGTCCGGCTGGACCAACGGGTGCGCACAGCCGGACAACTCGTGCGCACCCTGAGCGAGTTGCTGCCCGAGCTGTCGTCCGCCCAACTGGACCGGGTGCGGGCGGCGTTCACCGAACGGCTCGGCCCGGACAGCCCCGACTCCGCGATCGGCCTGGTCCCCAACCTCGCAGCCTCCCGCATCGCCAACCGGCTCGACCTGCGCGGCCCCGCCTACACCGTCGACGCGGCCTGCGCCTCCTCACTGGTCGCCGTCGACCAGGCCGTCACCGAACTCACCACCGGCCGCTGCGACATGATGCTGGCCGGAGGAGTGCACCACTGCCACGACATCACCCTGTGGAGTGTCTTCTCGCAGCTGCGCGCCCTGTCCCCGACCCAGCGCAGCCGGCCCTTCCACCGCGACGCCGACGGCCTCCTGATCGGAGAGGGCACCGGGATCGTCGTACTCAAGCGGCTCGCGGACGCCGAACGCGACGGTGACCGGGTGTACGCGGTGATCCGCGGGACCGGCGTGGCCGGCGACGGCCGTACCGCCGGCCTGGTCACCCCCGACCCCGGAGGCCAGGCGCGGGCCGTGCGCCAGGCGTGGGAGGCCGCCGGGCTCGACCCCGCGGCACCCGGCTCGCTCGGGCTGCTGGAGGCGCACGGCACCGCCACCCCGGCCGGCGACACGGCCGAACTGACCACCCTCGCCGACGTGTTCGGACCGGCCACGGACGAGGGTGAGGAGCGGCCCGTGCTCGGCTCGGTGAAGTCGATGATCGGCCACACCATGCCGGCCGCCGGTGTGGCGGGTCTGGTGAAGGCCGTCCTAGCCCTGCACCACGGCACCCTCCTGCCCACCCTGCACTGCGACGAGCCGCACCCCGCCCTCGCGGCCACCCGCTTCCGCACCCTGACCCGGGCGCGGCCCTGGGAGACCGGCGCTGCCCGACCGGTCCGCCGCGCCGCCGTCAACGCCTTCGGGTTCGGCGGGATCAACGCCCACGTGGTGCTGGAGGAGGCACCGGGCCGCCGGCCGGCGCCCCGCCGGGCCCGTACCCTGACCGCCGAGCCGGAGCGCATCCTGCTGCTCGCCGCCGACGGCGAGGACGGCCTCGCCGCCCTCCTCGACCGCGACGACCACGCGGTCCTCGCCTCCGGCCTCGCCCCCGAACGGCCGCACCCCGACGCGGGCCCGGCGCGCCTGGGCGTCGTGGACCCCACCACCAAGCGGCTCGCCCTGGCCCGCCGCGCGGTCGGCAGAGGCCGTGCCTGGCAGGGCCGCAACGACGTCTGGTTCCGCAGCGCCCCGCTGCTCGGTCCGGGCCGGGGCGGGCTCGCCTTCGTCTTCCCGGGCCTGGAGAGCGACTTCACGCCCCGCGCCGACGACGTCGCCGCCCACTTCGGCCTGCCCCCGCTCACCCGCGCGGACACGGACGTACGGGTCGGTGACGTCGGACGGCACGGTTTCGGGGTGGTCGGTGTCGGCCGGCTGCTCGACGCCGCGCTGCGCCGGATGGGGGTCGCACCGGACGCGGTCGCCGGGCACAGCGTCGGCGAGTGGACCGCCATGGCGGCGGCGGGACTGTACGCGGACGCCGACGTCGACGCGTTCATGGCCGGGTTCGACCCGGACGCGGTGACCGTGCCGGGCCTGGCCTTCGCCGCCGTGGGCGCCTCCGCCGACCGGGTCGGCACCGCCCTCGCCGACGCCTGGACCGGCACCGGTATCGTGCTGTCCCACGACAACGCGCCCCACCAGTCGATGGTGTGCGGGCCGGACGAGGCGGTGCAGCGGTTCGCCCGCTCCTTCCGCGCCCAGGGCGTGCTCTGCCAGGTGCTGCCCTTCCGCTCCGGCTTCCACACCCCGATGCTGGAGCCCTACCTCGCCCCCATCGAGGAGGCGGCCGGCCGCTTCCGGCTGCACCCGCCGACCGTGCCGGTGTGGTCCGGCACGACCGCTGCGCCCTTCCCGCGCGACGAGACGGCGGTGCGCGAGCTGTTCGTACGGCACCTGCTGGAGCCGGTGCGCTTCCGCGAGCTGGTCGAGGCCCTGTACGCGGCGGGACACCGCGCCTTCGTCCAGACCGGACCCGGACAGCTCGCCTCCCTCGTCGACGACACCCTCGGCGACCGCGACCACCTCGCCGTCGCCGCCAACTCGCCCCACCGCACGGGCATGGCCCAGCTCCGCCGGGTCGCCACCGCCCTGTGGACGGCGGGGGCCCACGTGGCACCGGCGGTACCCCGCCCGGACGCCGCCGTCCACGCTGAGGCGGCCCGGCCGGAGGCCGCCGTCCAAGGTGAGATGTCCGCCCCGGACGTCACCGTCGACGGTGAGGTGCCCCCTTCAGGCGCCGCCGCCCGTACCGCGGTGCGCGGTCCGGACGCCGCCGCGCCCGCACCACCGTCGCGCCCGCCCGTCCGCCTCGACCTCGACGGCGCCCTGGTGTCCCTGGCCGGACCCGACCTGGAGGCCCTGCGCGCGGAACTGCGGCCGGACCGTGCGGCGTTGCGCACCTCGCCACCGGCCCGCCCGGGCACGCCCGCCCTCGACGACCTCGCCACCCGGTTCCCGGCCGCCGCCGAGCTGACCGCCCTGCTGCGGGACACCGCGGACACGGCGGCGGAACTGATCCCGGCGGCCGACCGCCGGTCCGGGCCCCCGCCGGCGTCCGCCGGCCGACCCGAGGGCGCACCGGCCGCTGCCGGCGTCGCCTCCCGGCGGGCCACCGCGTCGGTAAGCCC
>NZ_JAJSZC010000369.1:0-4673 GCF_036815105.1 Streptomyces sp. IBSBF 3136 | reverse complement strand
CCTCAGCCCCAACGAATACGAACGCCGACACCACGCCGATAAGCTCACGCTCGCCGCGTGATCAACGAACGCGTGTCCACCATCACGGGGGAAGGCCCTGGGCAGGAGATGGTGGTGGCAGGCCACACAGTGGTTGTACGGCGTGGGCAGGAGATGGTGGTGGCTCCTTGTGTCGCTCGGCGGAGTCGCCGCCGCGGGTGCAGCACTATGGCGAGTCCCCTGGTGGATGGATCACCAGTACCTCAACACCCACCTGTCGCCTGCGGTGGCGACTACCGTCACCGGGGTACGCACTGCCATGGTGGCGCTAGGCGCCGGTGGTTTGGCGGTGGTCGGCATCCTGTACACCCACCGCACCTGGCACCAGGCCCGCGAAGGTCAGGTCACCGACCGGTACACCAGAGCCATCAGCCAGATCGCCTCAGACAAGCAGGTTGAGCAGCTCGGTGGGATCTACGCGCTAGATGTATTGATCACGAGCGTTGTTGACACGCGCAGGGCTTGATCATGGCGAAGACCTCCGGTGTGGTGGAGCTGTCTAGGACTGCACCGCACGGAGGTCTTCGTGTCCCACCGTAATGCCCGGCTGACCGTTCACGGCAGGCGGCTTCTCGTTGAACGTGTCTGCGCAGGTCGCCCCGTTGCACATGTCGCGGCGGAGATGGGCGTTTCGCGGGCCACCGCTCACAAGTGGGTCCGCCGCTGGCGCACAGAGGGCGAGCCGGGCCTGCACGACCGCTCCAGCCGGCCGCGGACGACACCCCATCGCACGCCCGCGATGGTGGAGGCCTCCGTGTGCCGGCTGCGTCAGGCCCGCAAGCTCGGGCCGGCCCGCATCGGTCCAGTTCTGGGCCTGCCCGCCTCGACCGTGCACCGCATCCTGGTCCGGCATGGCCTGAATCGCCTGGCCCACCTCGACCGGCCCACGGGTGAGGTGATCCGCCGCTACGAACGCGACCGCCCCGGCGAACTGGTCCACGTCGACGTCAAGAAACTCGGCCGGATCCCGGACGGCGGCGGTCACAAGGTGCTGGGACGCCAGGCAGGCCGTGCCCGGCGCAGCAGCATGGGCTTCGACTACGTCCACTCCGCCGTCGACGACCACAGCCGCCTCGCCTACAGCGAGATCCACACCGATGAGAAGGCCGACACCTGCGCGGGCTTCCTCCGCCGGGCCGCAGCCTTCTTCGCCACCTGCGGCATCGCACACATCGAACGCGTTCTGACCGACAACGCCTGGCCCTATCGCAAGAGCTTCGCCTGGCGGCAGGCTCTGGCCGACCTCGGTGCGGCCGGCAAGCTCACCCGTGCCTACCGGCCCCAGACCAACGGCAAGGTCGAACGCTTCAACCGCACCCTGCTCGACGAGTGGGCCTACCTACGGCCCTACACCGGCAACCAGGAACGGACCGAAGCCCTGGCAGACTTCCTGCACACCTACAACCACCACCGATGCCACACCGCACTCGGCGGCCACCCACCCATCAGCCGCGTCAACAACCCTGCGGGTCAATACAGCTAGAGCGCATCATGTGGGATTCGCCGAAGGATCACGCCACCATTGTCGAAGTCCTCGCCGCTTTCGTCCGCGGACAGGCACCCGCTCCCCCGAAGCTGTCTCCGTATCAGCGCTTGTGCATCGCCTTCCGACCGTTGCGGGCCGGACGGCCACCGCAGTTGGGCGAGCCGGTCCAGGCAGCACTGACCGTGCTTGGTCGACGTCCTCAGGATCGCAGCGAGCCTTTTCAACTCAAGCTTCACGGCACCGACTTGCGTGGTGCGACATTGGTCGACGCGTACCTGGAAGGAGCAGACTTGAGTGGGGCTCACCTGGAGGGTGCGTGCCTGACCCGTGCTTGCTTGATTAAGGCAGATCTGAGCGGGGCGCACTTGGAGGGCGCGTGGTTGGAGCGTGCTCGCCTGGACAGGGCGGATCTGAGCGGGGCCCGCCTGGAGAGCGCGCGCCTACGTGGGGCCAACTTGATCGGCGCAAACCTGCGTAGGGTCCATCTGGAGAAAGCGGACCTGCTCGCGGCGTGGTTGGGAGGATCGGGGGACTTCACGGATGCGCGTTTGGACGACGCGGACCTGGCCGCTGCGCACCTGTACAGCGCCCTGCGTCTGACAGTCAAACAGTTGGTGGCTGCCCGACCCGCCAGCAGCACACGGCTGCCTCCCCGCTTTGCTGAGGATGCTGCGGTTGAGGCGCGGATCGCCGAGATCGACAGGGAGCATTTTGCAGAATTGGCCGAACTGAGGAAGGACAGTCAGAAGAGTCCTGAACCATGAGGGGCCTTTTGCAGTGACTGAGGCCTGCGGAGTTCTAGGGCGCTGGGGAGGTCGACTGCGAGGGGGGATTCTGTCTCTTAGGCGGCGAGACCATGACGGTGGCGGGTCCCTGGCCGGGCCTGGGCACTCGGATGCGGGCCACGCCCCCCTCGAAAGAGGGTGCGTCACCGGCCTGCCCCCGACGTTCCCTGCGGGGGCCGGGGACGGCGCCTGAAGCGGCTTGACGCCCAGCGGGATCAGCCGTTCCCGCTGCTCGGGCGACAGCTGCCAGGCTGTTTCTGCCGCTGGAGCTGACTGCAGGCCCGGCCGCATTGGTACGCATCCCGCACCTTCAAGGTACGCCACATGTACGGTTTAGATCGAGTCGGCGGTGGGGCGGCTGGTCTCGTGATGGCCCGGTCGTCCGTGCCTCTGTGCAGTGGTCAGCGGGGAGGCTGCGTCTGCCGCGCCCACTCCAAGCCGAGGTCGGCGAGGTGTCCAGGAGCGGTGTTTGTGATCAGAGGTGTGTGGTCTGGCCTGGGCTGATCAGTTTGGTGCGTGGCCTTGGGTGGCTCGTGGTCAGCCCGAGCGGGTGTCTCGGTGGCCGTGCGTTCATGGGGTGTCAGGTTGTTCGTGGTCTTCTGACGTGCAGTTTTGTCACGTAGTGGCGGTGCTGATCAGGTTGTGTCTTCTGCGCTGGCGCATGGCTCATGTTCAGTGATCGTTGGAATGGTGTGACACCTGGACGACCCGCGCCATGATCCTGGCGCGGGTCGCCGCCGACACTTGGCCACCAGCTCACTTCGATGGCCGGCCCCGCCCTGAGGGCCACTTGGTGCCGCCGAACCTCCTTGACCGGTCTCCGGACACAGCAGGGGCCCTGGGGGATCGGCCATGACATCCCTGGTTCTCGGATATGGAGCCGCGCTGTCCAGCGATGGCGCAACACCGGCGTTACGCGGTGGCCGGTTGCGGCTCGTCCAGCATCCACGGCTGTCCGTGGCCGCTCCGCCTCACCCTGCAGTGGCGACGGCTGTCCGCTCGCCTTGCCGTCCTCGATCAGGCAGGCGCTGATGTCGGTGGTATGCGGCAGCATCAGGGCATGACGCAGATGAACAGGGAGTGGGCGATCGGGAAGTTGAAAAGCTTCCTCGTCACCGCAGCAATCTCCTACGTCCCAAGCCCACCGAACTCGGTCGGCTTTAGCTACTACAAGTTCAACAACCCCAAGCCCGAGGTGCAGGCGGCGGCTCAGATCGTGGAGCGGATCCTGGACCGGGTGATACCCGACTGGCGAACGGCTGACTGGGAAGAGGCGAAGAAGCAGCCCATGTGGCGCCACCGTGAGGCAGCCAATCGTGCGGTTGCACTTTTGGAGGCTGAGCAGGAGCTGCAGGAGAACCTGGGCAGCGGAGCACCTCAGCTCGACGCCGCGACGCTTCACCCGTGGGTCTGGGGCAGCGTCGCTGGTCTGTGGAGCAGCGGCCACTTCCGTGAGGCGGTCGGGGCCGCCGCCCGGGCCATCAACGCTCAGGCACAGTCAAAGCTCGCACGGAGGGATGCCTCCGAGGCGAAGCTCCTCTCTGACGCCTTTTCCACCAATGCTCCCACCACCGGGCATCCGCGTCTGCGCCTGAGCGTTGACGACGGGGGTGACACCTTTAAGAACCGTCACGACGGTGCTGGCAACTTCGCACGCGGCGTCTACTCGGCTATCCGCAATCCCATCGCCCATGAAGAAGGCGATGAGCTGGAAGAACACGAGGCGCTGGAACAGCTCGCCGCGTTCAGCATCTTGGCCAGGTGGGTGGATGCTGCCACGGTGGATACCGCGACCTGAGCTGACCCATGACGGCGGCAAGGAGTGCTCACCGGCCAGAAAGGGTCGAACCCGAGGCCGCAGCGGCTCTCCCGGCCCGGGCTGCTCTCAGTGCTGGGAAGCGTGCTCGGCGCGTATCGCGGCGCCGTCTGGGGCCTGTTCGTGCAGATCGGCCCCACAAGTTCTGCCCGCTGGAGGCTGGTTGAAAGGGGTCGGTGCTTTCCAGGGGGTTCGGGTGGTGGTGAGGCTGGTGGTGGTGAGGAGGTGTTGTTGGTCGGGGTGGAGGAGTGGCCAGTTGCGTTGCTGGTGTTGGAGCCATGGGCGGGTGGTGGGGTGGTGGGGGTTGGCCCGTGCACGGTGGTAGGTGCGTTGCCACCCGATGGGCCAGGGCGGGTTCCACCAGGGGTCGATGGTGGCGAGTGTCTGCTGGGTGGGGGAGGGGCTGGGGCGTTTCTTGGCGAGGTGGCGTTGGCTGTTGAGCCATTGGCCGAGGGGGAAGTCGTGGTGGACGGTTTTGATCGGTGGGCAGAGGTGGCCGTGTTCGCCGGCCCAGGTACGGGCGTGGTGGAGGGCTTCGGTGTGGGGG
>NZ_JAJSZC010000368.1:0-4719 GCF_036815105.1 Streptomyces sp. IBSBF 3136 | reverse complement strand
CCCGCGAGGGTCACCCACCCACCTGTCCGGCCGCCCGACTCAGCCGGCCGCCCAGTTCCCTCGCGCAGTCCGCCAGTTCGGCCGGTGCCCGCACGGTGAACTCGCAGCCGACCATGGCCAGGCGTACCGCCAGCCACTCCAACTGGTCCCCGCCCGCGCCGCGCAGCACGCATCCGCCCTCCCCGTCCGCCTCCGGCGTGCCGAGCCATTCCGGCAGCCGGGCGGACACCGCCTCCACGGGGGCGGCGAACCGGACCTCGAACTCGTACCGGTCCTGCCGCCGCCCGATGGACCGGCGCAGGTACTCCGCCGCATCCCCCTCCGGCAGTTCCCGCGGCGCGAACCGCGTCCCGGTGGGGAACGGTTCCCGCACCCGGTCCACCCGGAACGTGCGCCAGTCCTGCCGGTCGAGGTCGTAGGCGACGAGGTACCACCGGCGCCCCGTCGAGACGAGCCGGTGCGGCTCGGTAAGCCGCCGGGTCTCACCGCCCTCCTTGTCCCGGTAGGCGAAGCGCAGCCGCTCCCGTCCCGCCACCGTCGACGCCATCACGGTCAGCGTCTCCGGCGCGATGCTCGCCCCGTCCCCGCTGGTCAGCGGGGTCGTCGCGGCCTGCAGTGTGGACACCCGGTGGCGCAGCCGGGCCGGCAGCACCTGCTCCAGCTTCGCCAGCGCCCGCACGGACGCCTCGTCCACGCCCTCCACCGCGTGTCCGGCGCCGGCCCGCAGGCCGACCGCGATCGCCACCGCCTCCTCGTCGTCGAGCACCAGCGGTGGCATCGCCTTGCCCGCGACCAGCCGGTACCCGCCGTCCGAGCCCATCGTCGCCTGCACCGGATAGCCCAGCTCCCGCAGCCGGTCGATGTCCCGCCGGACGGTACGGCGGGAGACCCCGAGCCGCTCGGCGAGTTCGCCGCCGGGCCACTCACGCGGTGTCTGGAGGAGCGAGAGCAGGTGGAGAAGCCGGGCCGGAGTGTCCGTCGTCATGCCTACGAGAATGCCGTACGACTAGGACATGATCTGACCTACTTGGGTCCTAGCCTGGACGCATGACCTCCACGGAACCAACCCTCGGCTCTCAGCAGGCACCGGGCGACCGCCGCCGCTGGTTCGCGCTCGCGATCGTCATGGCGGCGGCCTTCATGGACCTCGTCGACGTCACGATCGTCAACATCGCGATCCCCTCGATCCAGCGGGACGCGGACGCCTCGCTCAGCCAGATCCAGTGGATAACCGCGGGGTACGCCCTCGCCTTCGCCGCCGGTCTGATCACCGGTGGCCGTCTCGGTGACATCCACGGCCGCCGCCGGCTGTTCCTCGTCGGCATCGGCGGCTTCACCCTGGCCTCAGCGCTGTGCGGGTTCGCCGCGAACCCGGAGATGCTGGTCGCCTCCCGCCTCCTCCAGGGCGGCATGGCGGCGATGATGGTCCCGCAGGTCCTGTCGATCGTGCACGCCACCTTCCCCGCCCACGAACGCGGCAAGGTGTTCGGCATGTTCGGGGCGATCGTCGGCCTCGGCGCGGTCTCCGGGCCGCTGCTGGGCGCCCTGCTGACGGAGTGGAACCTGTTCGGTCTCGAGTGGCGTCCCATCTTCCTGATCAACCTGCCGGTCGGCGTCGTCGCCTTCCTGCTCGGCCGCCGCTACATCACCGAGTCCCGCGCGCCGAAGGCGCTGAAGCTGGACCTGGTCGGCGTCGCCCTGGTGACCCTCGGCCTGCTGATGCTGCTCTACCCGCTCACCCGCGGCCGTGAGCTGCACTGGCCGCTGTGGGGCTACGTGTGCATGGCGGGCGCGCTCGGGGTGTTCGCGGCGCTGGTGGCGTACGAGCGGCGCAAGGCGGCCCGCGACGGCTCTCCGCTGATCGAGCTGTCGCTGTTCCGGGTCAAGAGCTTCGCCGCCGGCATCGCCGTGCAGACCGTCTTCGGTGTCGCGCTCGGCATCTTCTTCCTGGTCTGGACGCTGTACATGCAGTTCGGCCTCGGCTGGAGCCCGCTGCGGGCCGGCCTGACCGGCGTGCCGTTCTCGCTCGCGGTGTCCACGGCGGCCGGGATGTCGGTGCAGAAGCTGGTCCCGCGGTTCGGCCGCAAGGTGCTCCAGGCGGGTGCGCTGGTGATGGCGGTGGGCGTTCTCCTCTACATCTGGGAGGCCCACCGGTACGGCCTTGCCATCGCCTCCTGGCAGATGGCCCTCCCGCTGGTCGTCATGGGGGCCGGCATGGGGCTGATCGTCGCCCCGCTGACGGACGCGGTGCTCTCGGAGGTCCCGCGCGAGCACGCCGGATCGGCGTCCGGTCTCATCAACACCGTGCAGCAGATGGGCAACGCGCTCGGCCTCGGGCTGGTGTCCGTGGTGTTCTTCGGGGTGATCGGCGACCGGCTGACGCGCGCCCAGGTGGGCCCGGCCTTCGTACACGCCTTCCAGCACGCGCTGTGGTGGGTCGCCGGGGTCATGGGCGTGATCTTCCTGCTGATGTCCGCCCTCCCGAAGCGTCCGGCGCAGCACGGGGAGGGCGCGGCGGACGGGGAGCTTCCCGCGACCGAGCGGGAGTCCGAGCTGGTGGGCTGACCGGCAGGCAGGACGAGGGCCCGGCACCGCAGTGGTGCCGGGCCCTTCGTCGTCCGGGCCCGGCCCCGCGTCGTACGGCTCCGTCGGCGTGCAAGCACAGACGGAAGTCCGTTCATGCCCGATTCGAATCCGAACCTGTTTACTTTCGGAAAAACCGGGCGTAGCCTCGAATCGAAACCACACGTTCGGGCATCATTCGGAGGCGAACGGACATGTACGCACCGGAGCGGCAGCAGGAGATCCTCCGGATCGCCCGGGACGGCGGCCGGGTGGACGTGCTGTCGCTGGCCGAGGAGTTCCAGGTGACGGCGGAGACGATCCGCCGTGATCTGAAGGCCCTCGACCGCGCCGGCCTGGTGCGCCGGGTGCACGGGGGCGCCATTCCGGTCGGCCGCCTCGACTTCGAACCCGACCTCAGCGAACGGGAGTCCACCGCCGCCGACGAGAAGGACCGCATCGCCAAGGCGGCCCTCGCCGAGCTGCCCGTCGACGGCACGCTGGTCCTCGACGCCGGTACGACGGTGGCACGCGTGGCCGCCGCCATCCCCCTGGAGGCGTCCCTCACCGTCGTCACCCACAGCCTGCCGATCGCGGCCCGCCTCGCCGATCACCCGGGCATCCAGCTCCACCTGGTCGGCGGACGGGTACGGCACCGTACGCGCGCCGCCGTCGACGCCTGGGCACTGCGCGCCTACGCCGAGATCCGCGCCGACATCGCGTTCGTCGCCGCCAACGGCTTCTCCGTGGAACACGGCCTGACCACCCCCGATCTCGCCGAGGCAGCGGTCAAGCGCGCGGCCGTCGCCGCCGCCCGCCGCGTCGTGCTGCTCGCCGACTCCGCCAAACACGGCCAGGAGCACTTCGCCCGCTTCGGCGGCCTGGGCGACGTGGACCTGCTGATCACCGACAGCGGGCTGAGCCCCGAGGACAGCGCCGCCATCGAGCGCGGCGGCACGGAAGTGGTGCGCGCATGATTCTCACCGTCACCCCCAACCCGTCCCTCGACCGCACCTACGAGGTCCACGCCCTGGAGCGGGGCGAGGTCATCCGCGCCGAGACCGAGCGCACCGACCCGGGCGGCAAGGGCGTGAACGTCTCGCGCGCCGTCGCGGCCGCCGGCCGCCGCACGGTCGCGGTGCTGCCGCTGGGCGGCGCGCCGGGCGCCCTCGTCGCCGAACTGCTCGACGCGCAGGGCATCGAGGTCGCGCCGGTCCCGATCGCCGGAGCCACCCGGTCCAACATCGCGCTCGTCGAGGTGGACGGGGTCCTGACGAAGATCAACGCACCGGGTCCGGAGCTGTCGCCCGCCGAGCAGGAACTCCTGCTGGACACCGTCCGCGCGCAGTCCCCGGGCGCCCGGTGGATCGCCTGCTGCGGGAGCCTGCCCCGCGGGCTCGCGCCCTCCTGGTACGCCGATCTCGTCGCCCGGGCGCACGCGGCGGGCGTCCGCATCGCCCTGGACACCTCGGGGCGCGCGCTGCTCGAGGCGCTGCCCGCGCGGCCGGACGTGGTGAAACCGAACGCGGCGGAACTCGCGGAAGCGGTAGGGCGCCCCCTGACGACCGTGGGCGACGCGGTGAAGGCGGCCGAGGAACTGCGCGGCATGGGCGCGCGCGCCGTGCTCGCGAGCCTGGGCGCCGACGGGCAGTTGCTGGTGGACGACGCCGGCACCTGGTTCGGCAGCGCCCGCGTGGACGCGGTACGCAGCAACGTGGGCGCCGGCGACTCCTCCCTCGCCGGCTTCCTGATCGCCGGGGGCGGCGGCCCCGAGGCCCTGGCCTCCGCCGTGACCCACGGCGCCGCCGCCGTCCGGCTCCCGGGCAGCGTGATGCCCACACCGGCCGATCTGGACCCGGCCGCGGTCACCGTCACGGCCGACGTCCCGATGGACCGCGAACTGACGGAGCCGGTGTCATGAACACCGGGGCCGCGCCGAGCCTGACGGAACGCGGGACGCCGCTCGGATCTCCGGTCCTGCTCGAAGCCTGCGCCCGGCCAGGGCCCGAAGCCGGGCCGGCCTCGCCGCCGGCCCTCCGGCGGCGGAACTCCCGCCGCACCGCCGTCGCGGCGGGCGGGCCGGACACTCCGGGCCGCCTGGCCGCCCCCGGGAGGCGGGGACTCCCCGGCCCCGCCACCCGGGGGGGGGGGGGGGGG
>NZ_JAJSZC010000367.1:0-4759 GCF_036815105.1 Streptomyces sp. IBSBF 3136 | reverse complement strand
CGGCCACCCCGTCTCCACCTCCCGCACATGCCGCTCCCAGACCAGCGCTCGTTCCCGCACCGCCTCCGGCAACGACTCCAGCAAGCCCAGCGGCGCCACCCCGGGCACTCCCGGCGCATCCAGGACCTCGAACCCGGCATCGGCGAACAGCAGCGACAGCAAAGCCGCCGCCACTTCACCGTCCTCGGCCACCAGTCGCACCTGGCCGCCACCAAGGGCCACCACCGTCCAGGTACGCCCCCCGAACCGCACCCGGCACCCCGGCTCCACCACCGGCCTGCCCGGCATCCCGCTGTCCGCCCTCACGCTGCCGCCTGCGCCCACACCGGCATCCGCTCATGCATCGCCGCCCCCAGGTCCGCCGCCAGCCGTCCCGACCACAGGGCATGGAACAGCGCGGGAAGCACCACCAGCGGATCCCCGATCCTGCGTACGCCCTCCCACAGCGGCGCGGGCTCGACGAACGCCCCCTGCAGCGCGGCCGCCAGCAACCGGCCACCGTGATGCCGCGGGTGCCGGTATCCGGCCAGCCAAGTCACATTGCGCCGGTACACCGGATCGACAGGACCAAGCACCCAGTACCGCCAGCCCGCCGCCGCACAGATCTCTCCGACCACCGCAGCAACCGACCGCTGACGCCGAGACAGCTCTGCTCTGCCCGTGCAGTCGGCTAGCACCCCCTGGCCATCGGCCAGCCGGAGCATCAGCTGAGGAGCATGCGTTCGCATCCCGCTGGGCACTGGCCACCGCAGTTCCAACGGCCGGGCGGCCAGTGCGCTGACGCGCGGATCGCGGTCGAGGAGCATCACGTGCAGCCGCATCGCCGCGGACCCGTAGTGCACAAGCCTTCCGGTGGTGGCCGACCACCACCATCCCGGTGCCAGCCGCTTGCCTTTACGGGCTGGGAACGGCTTCAGCGGCGGACAGCTTTCGAAGACGACCTCGGCAGCGGCCGACGACCACCTCGAACACTCCGTCGCCCCGACAGCAGCCCGGAACAGCACATCCACCGAAGCGACCTCGGGCCGCCAAGCCCCCGCTCCGTCCTGCCCGGCATCCTGCACACAGAGCCCAACGGCTTGTCGGCCCATCCGGTAATGGGCGCACGCGGCTCCAGGCCTTCGCTCGGCTGGAAGACCTTGCCTAGCGTCGGCTACCAGAGCCTGGCTGCGATCTGTCGGTGACGGGGAGAGTCCGCTGGGAGAGAGCCGCACCGTATTGCCGGTCGCCACCGCGCTCAGTACGTACTACGTACGCCCTCCGTACGCCATATGTACGCTTTATACCGCAGCCGCTGCGCCCTGGGGGGCGGTCAGGTCCAGCGCATGCCGATGGCGGCTAGTTGCTCGATCCGCTCCGACGTCAGCGTGGCGGCCCTGCTGCGCTGGTTCCCGATCCATGCACCAAGCCGGAGCTCCCGTTCCTCCTGGGCCTCGCCGCCGCCCTCCTGCCCGTCGCCGTCTTGGTCGACGGCGATCCGTTCGATGTGGCTCCTTGGGACTCGGAGGTGGCCTTCGCGTTGGTAGTACTGGGTGGCGGCGGCGAGGTTGAGGGCCCATTTGTCGGCTTGGCTGCGTCGCGGCGTCGGTTTCTCGTCGTCGCCGGCGGGTTCGATCCCGAGGATGTGCTCGCACAGCCATTGCTGTGCGGTGGTGAGCTTGTTCCAGCCGAGTCGCTGGGCGTGTACCCATCGGCCGAGGTCTTCGCCCTGGCGCACGACGTCACCGGACTCGGTCGGCAGCGCGCCGCCGGTCTCGGCGAGGTGCTGCCGGACGAGGTGGAAGCAGCGTTGCCAGTCGATGGGCCAGGCGGGGCACCAGGCGGGGTCGATGTCGTCGAGCTGCTCGCGTCGCTCCTGCGACAGCACACCGGCCGCGGACTGAACGGGCATACCCTCGGCCCGCCGCTGCTCCTCCACCACCGCTCGCCGGGCGGCTGCCCGCGCGTTCTTCAGATATAGCCCTACGCGGTAGCCGGCGTGTGTGGCGTCCGCCGGCGCCGCGAGGTGCCCGTGTTCCTGTGCCCAGCCGCGGGCGGCGGCGAGCCCCTCTTCCCAGGCGACGTCGTAGTGCGACCAGACCATGCCGAGCTTCTCCAGCTGCGCCACGCGCTCGGGACTCATGGTGCCGCGGGTGTAGGCCCTTCGGGCGTCGGCAGCCCATTGTCCGAGCGGGAACGCGGCGAGCGAGGCCGGCCACCCCCCGGCCTCCGCCACCTGGTCGCCGCCGCCGGGTACCCGGTAGGTGAACGGCACGCGGAGGTCGCCGTGGCGCTGGTGGTAGAGGGTGGCGGCCTCGATGCCGCGCCGCCAGTGAGCGTGTTCGGGGTTGAGGACGCGGAGGTTGATGAAGGCGGCCAGCTGTGCGGGGTCGCGTGGGGTGGAGAACTTCAGCAGCTCCCGGGCCGGCACCGACAGCCGGGCCCGCTCGTCGACGTCCGGACCCTCCCCGGCCTCGTCGTTCTCTTCTCCGGAGCGGGTCTGGACGCCTCTGACACGGCTGCGGGCCTGCGGCTCGGCGAGTGCCTCCACGACACGAGCGTCGTGGGCACGCAGCGCTTCCAAAAGCCTTGCCAACCCGCCGAACGCCCGCGAGGTGAGCATGTTGTCGACGGTCTCGCCGGGCCCCAGCAGGACCGGCACCACGAGCGAGGCGACCTTGCCCTCACCCGGTCGCACCCGCAGCGCCCGGCCGACGGCCTGGACGAGGTCGGGCATGGAGCCGCGGACGTCCGCGAAGTACACAGAGTCACAGCGGGAGGTATCGATGCCTTCGCCGAGCACCCGGACGGACCCGAGGAACGTCTTCTCCACGACGGTGCCGTCAGCAGCGACCCCCTGGGAGAACTCGTCCAGGACCCGGCGCCGGTGGTGGGGCTTGTGCTCGCCGCACAGCCAGTCCGCCCACACGTCGCGCGGGTACAGCTCGGGGTCGGCGGCGTGCAGCCGGCCGGCCACGCGGGGGAGACCGGCCGCGAACGCTTCGGCCTCCTTCACCTGGTGGTGAAAGACCAGCGTCCGCCCAAAGCCCTCCTCGGCCGAGGCCTTCACCAACGCCGTCTGCAGAGCAGCGAGCCGCGCCCCCCGCACCTGATCCGAGCGGCCCTCCACACCCAGCAGCTGCGCCGCCTGGAGCTGGCTGTCGGTGATGTCCAGGCACACCACCTGGTAGGGCGCGCAGATCCCGCGGTCGATCGCCTCGGACAGCGTCAGCGTGTAACACCGGCTGCCGAAGGGCGAGTCGGGGGAGTCCTCCATACTCGCGACCAGCTCACCCGGTGCGCCCGGTGCGGTCTCAGTGTCCTCGTCGAGTTGCCACAACCGTGGGGTGGCGGTCATGTAGAGCCGGCGCAGCGCGGGGATGCGGGTGTTGTCGTGGACGACCGCCCACGGCCTGCCGATCCGGCCCGAAACCCGGTGCGCCTCGTCCACGACGATCAGGTCCCAGCCCGGAAGGCCGGCCCTGTGGGCGCGTTCCAGCGTGCCGAGCCCGAGGGAGGCGTACGTGGCGAACACGGTGACCTTGTCGAACGGCCGCACCCAGGCGACCAGCTCGCCCACGTCCGTGGTGTTCGGGAAGGACGCCTCCTCCCCGCGCAGGGAGGAGACCCCGATCATCGGCCCGGTGCGCCCTGCCTCGCGCCAGGCGGCTTCGGTCTGGGCGAGGAGGTCCAGGGAGGGCACGAGGACCAGGACACGGCCCGCACGGAGCTCCTCAGCGCTCCGGGTGGCCACCAGGGTCTTGCCCGATCCGGTGGCCATGATCACCTGGGTCCGCATGCCCCGCTCGGGCACAGACGATCTTGCAGGCAATTCAAGCGCCCGGAGTACTGCATCCACGGCTTCCCGCTGATGCGGACGGAGTTCCTTCGCAGCCACTACGGTCCAATCCTCCTGCAAGCCGGACGACAGTCCTCACCCCGCAACACGGGCAACTAGCCTTGACTGCCAGGGGACTTGGCCAGCAGCCCATCCGTACAGCACAGGTCCACGTCCTCGACCTGGAGCCAAAATGACCGCCCTCCAGCAGGCCACACACTCACAGAGGCACGGCCACTCAATTCCAGACTCTATCCTAACTACAAAATGAAGCAGACGAGCCGAAGAATCAGCACACAAGCTACGGGTACTCCGCATCCATCGCCGCCCACCCGACCAGGAGAGCCATGACCCACAACACCGACAACACTCGAGGCAACCGGTTCTGCAAGGCCTGCGGCACGCCCGCCGAAGACGGGAAGCTGTGCAACCACTGCGGTGCGGTCCTCGACCTCCCCGACCAGGCCGGACTGATCGAGGATCAGGGAGCCGCGATCCGGCGCGACTTCGAAGGCCGCACTGAACAGCAGCACAAGTGATCCCAGCAGGCCGCGCGGCAGCTCGGCCGGCCCGCGCACCGCACTCCCACCTGATGTGCGACCAAGGGGGGAGGCTGACAGCGTGGCACCCGGCCCCACGGCAGGAGCCCACCCCTTACTGCTGCCAGCCCGGGCCGCGCGGAGCGTGGCCCGATGCCTCGCACGCAGTGCGAGGCACGCGGTTCGCAGCGCAGCGGAGAACCGCCCCAAGCCCCGAGCGCAGCTCGGGGCCGGCCACGTAGTGGCCCGCTCCTGGAGCGCAGCGCAAAGAGCGCCAACTCCGCTGCGAAGCAGCGGAGTTGTGCGGGGAGCGCAGCGAGCCGCTCTCGCTTCCGCGGAGCGGAAGCGCAACACCCGCGCGCAGCGCGGGTGTTCGCTTGCATCGCGCGCAGCGCGATGGGAC
>NZ_JAJSZC010000366.1:0-4821 GCF_036815105.1 Streptomyces sp. IBSBF 3136 | reverse complement strand
CCCCCGAACCCCTCACCGGCCCCGAGCGGGCCGCCGCCGCCGCGGCCGCGGCCCGGCTGCTGGCGCCGCTGCTGCCCGAACCGCTGGACCACGTGCTGCTCCAGGCCGACCTGACGGCGGTGGCCCCGGGCCCGCTCCAGCGTCCGCTCGCCGACGTGCTCGGGGTGCTCGCGGACGTCGAGTCCAAGGGCGGGGCGACCGTCTACCGCTTCACCCCGGCCTCCGTGCGGCGCGCCCTTGACGCCGGTCGCACCGCCGCCGACGTGCACGCCTTCCTCGCCGCGCACTCCCGTACGCCGGTCCCGCAGCCGCTGGCGTACCTCGTCGACGACGTGGCGCGCAGACACGGCCACCTGCGGGTGGGTGCCGCCTCGGCGTACGTGCGCTGCGACGACGACGCCCTGCTCAACGAGATCCTCGCGGACCGGCGGGCGGCCGCGCTGGGCCTGCGCCGGCTGGCCCCGACCGTCCTGGCCACCCAGTCGGACCCGGCCACGCTCCTGGAGGGGCTGCGCGCGATGGGCTACGCGCCCGCCGCCGAGTCGGCCGAGGGCGACGTGCTCATCGCCCGGGCCCACGCCCACCGCAGCCCGCCGCGCAGCGCGCCGGAGCCGGTGCCGGACGGACCGCCGTCGCCCGACGCCACCCTGCTGGGGGCCGCGATCCGCGCGATCCGGGCCGGCGACCTGGCCGCGACCGCGCCGCGCAAGCCCTCGGGCGACCGGTCGGCCGGCGGCGAGCTGCCCCGCACCTCCTCCGCCGAGACCCTGGCCACCATGCAGGCCGCCGTCCTGACCGGCGAGTCCCTGTGGATCGGCTACGTCAACGCGGAGGGCAGCGCCAGCCAGCGCGTCATCGCCCCGATCCGGGTCGAGGGCGGCTTCGTGACGGCGTACGACCACACGGCCGACGAGGTGCGGACGTACCCGCTGCACCGGGTCACGGGGGTCGCCGAGCTGGCCGAGGACTGACCGGCCCCGGACCGGTCGGGGCCGTCCGGGGCGGGCCCGGTCGGCACTTGCCGACGGGGGCGCCCGCGCGCAGGTGGAAGTGGGCGCGGGCGGCCGTCTCCAGACCGGCGGACGGCACCGCGTCGGCGGGGCCGGGCTCGGACAGCGGGCCGAAGTGGTCCGCCACCCGGGCCCCGTAGCCCTCGCCGTCCGGCGCCTCCTCCCGCGACACCACCCGGAAGCCGCCGTCCGCGGCCGCGTCCCGCTTCAGGCGCACCACCTGCGGAACCTCATCACCGCTGCACTCCACCAGGGTTCCGTCGCGCACCCCGAACTCCGTGCACCGCGTGGTCACCCCGGCCCGTACGACGCCGTCCCGCCCGTCGAGGTCCCGCGGCTCGGCCCCGCAGAACCACCGCGCCCGCAGCGCGGGCACCGTCTCCCCGTACCCGCCGCCCCGCTCGTCGGCCACCAGCCGGGCCTCGATCACGGGCCGCACCTCGCCCCACAGGTGCCGGTCGATCCGTCCCGGCCCCGCCGCCCACAACCCGGTCAGCACCAGCACCACCGAGGCTCCCCCACCGGTCAGCCACCTGCCCGTGGACATCGCCGCGCCCCCTCCGCCGGTCCCGGGCCGCGCCCCGGCGCCGCCCCCGGGAGCAAGACTCGCGGCCGGGGTCCATGGTTGCGGCGGCCCCGGCCCGATCACCCGCCGGTAGGGCACACTGGACGTTTGGCCGTGCCGAAGGGAAGTGCGTAGGTGAACGGACCGCTGATCGTCCAGTCGGACAAGACGCTGCTGCTCGAAGTGGACCACGAGCGCGCCGACGACTGCCGTCGCGCCATCGCCCCCTTCGCCGAGCTGGAGCGCGCCCCGGAGCACATCCACACCTACCGGGTCACGCCGCTGGGCCTGTGGAACGCGCGGGCCGCCGGGCACGACGCCGAGCAGGTCGTGGACGCGCTGGTGCAGTACAGCCGCTACCCCGTGCCGCACGCCCTGCTCGTGGACATCGCCGAGACCATGGACCGGTACGGGCGGCTCACCCTCAGCAAGCACCCCGCGCACGGGCTCGTCCTCACCACCACCGACCGGCCGGTGCTGGAGGAGGTGCTCAAGTCCAAGCGGATCGCCCCGCTGGTGGGCCCCCGCCTCGACCCGGACACGGTCGCGGTGCACCCCTCCGAGCGCGGGCAGATCAAGCAGGTGCTGCTGAAGCTCGGCTGGCCGGCCGAGGACCTCGCCGGGTACGTCGACGGCGAGGCCCACCCGATCGACCTGCTGGAGGACGGCTGGGCGCTGCGCCCCTACCAGAAGCAGGCCGTGGAGAACTTCTGGCACGGCGGCAGCGGCGTGGTCGTGCTCCCCTGCGGCGCCGGCAAGACGCTGGTCGGCGCCGGGGCGATGGCACAGGCGAAGTCCACCACGCTGATCCTCGTCACCAACACGGTCTCCGCCCGGCAGTGGAAGCACGAGCTGGTGAAGCGGACCTCGCTCACCGAGGACGAGATCGGCGAGTACAGCGGCACCCGCAAGGAGATCCGTCCGGTCACCATCGCCACCTACCAGGTGCTGACGACCCGGCGGAAGGGCGTCTACCCGCACCTGGAGCTGTTCGACTCCCGGGACTGGGGCCTCATCGTCTACGACGAGGTGCACCTGCTGCCCGCGCCCGTCTTCAAGTTCACCGCCGATCTCCAGGCGCGGCGGCGACTGGGGCTGACCGCGACCCTCGTCCGTGAGGACGGCCGCGAGTCCGACGTGTTCTCCCTCATCGGCCCCAAGCGGTTCGACGCCCCCTGGAAGGAGATCGAGGCGCAGGGCTACATCGCGCCCGCCGACTGCGTCGAGGTCCGCGTCAACCTGACCGACTCCGAGCGGCTGGCCTACGCGACGGCCGAGACGGAGGAGAAGTACCGCTTCTGCGCCACCACCGCGACCAAGCGGAAGGTCACCGAGGCGATCGTCCGCCGGTTCGCCGGGCAGCAGATCCTCGTCATCGGCCAGTACATCGACCAGCTCGACGAACTGGGCGAGCACCTGAACGCCCCGGTGATCAAGGGCGAGACGTCCAACGCGCAGCGCGAGAAGCTCTTCGACGCGTTCCGCGAGGGTGAGATCAGCGTGCTGGTCGTCTCCAAGGTCGCCAACTTCTCCATCGACCTGCCCGAGGCCACCGTCGCCGTCCAGGTGTCCGGCACCTTCGGCTCCCGCCAGGAGGAGGCCCAGCGCCTCGGCCGGGTGCTGCGCCCCAAGGCCGACGGCCACCAGGCCCACTTCTACTCGGTGGTCGCCCGCGACACGATCGACCAGGACTTCGCCGCGCACCGCCAGCGCTTCCTGGCCGAGCAGGGCTACGCCTACCGGATCGTGGACGCCGACGACCTCCTCGCGGAGGGCACCGGCTGAGCGGCCGGGGGCCGGGGGCCCGGCCGTCCCGGCACCGCCGCTCCGGCCAGCAGCGCCAGGGCGAGCAGCGGGTAGGGCGCGGCGAGCGGCTGCTGCCACCAGGGCAGCCGCAGGTCCAGGTCGCCCTCGTGCGGGAGCAGCCACATGGTGCGGGCGGTGAAGAGGGCCGCGGTGAGCACCGCGAGCCGGACCCGGCCCTCGGCCAGCAGCACCGCGAGGAGCGGCACGCACCACACCCAGTGGTGGGTCCAGCTGATCGGGGAGACGAGCAGGGCCGTGCCGGCGGCCAGGAGGACGCCGTGCCGTTCCTCACGCGCGCGTGCCGCCAGCCACAGGCCCGCCGCCCCCACGGCCGCGGCGGGCAGCAGCCAGGCGGGGTCCGGTACCGGGCCGTGCAGGGCCCGGCCGATCAGGCCCCGCAGGGACTGGTTGTCCACGATCCACGCCTTGCCCACCCGCCCGGTCTCGAACAGCCGCCTGGTCCAGAAGTCCGCGCTCGCGGCGGGCAGGACCAGCAGGCCGAGCAGCACGGTGCCGGCGAAGCCGGCGGCCGCCGTTGCCGCCTCGCGGCGGTGGCCGCGCAGCAGCAGGAGGACGGCGAACACGGCCGGGGTGAGCTTGACGCCGGTGGCGAGGCCGACGGCCAGGCCCCGGGCGCGGGCGCCGGGCGGACGGGTCAGGTCCCACAGGACCAGGCAGGCGATCGCCAGGTTGACCTGGCCGAACAGCAGCGTCTGGAAGACCGGTTCGAGCCAGAGCGCGAGGGCGGTGGCCGTGCGCAGCCGGGCCGGGGACGGCCGGCGGCCGGCCAGCCGGGCGGAGAGGGCGACCAGGAGGGCGAGCAGGAGCGCGTTGCCCGCCAGGAAGGCGGCCTTCAGGACCGGGACCGGGACCAGGGCGGCCGGGACGAAGAGGAGCGCCGCGAAGGGCGGGTAGGTCGCCGGGAGCCGCCACTCGGTCACCGTGAAGCCGTACAGGTCACCGCCGTGGAACACGGCGGCACCCTCGGCCCGGTAGACGAGCAGATCGGCCATCGGGGCCCGTTGCAGGACGCACAGGGCGGTGAAGGAGCAGAGGGAGACCGCGAGGAAGACGTAGGACACCAGCGTCCGTTTCGGCACGGAGGCGACCCTATGGGGTCACTTGCGGCGTACGCCCGCCTCCTCGCCGTACTCGCCGAGGATCACCACGCCGAACGCGGCCTCGACGAAGACCTTGACGGCCCGTAGGGCGTCGCCCAGGAAGTGGCGGTGGGGGCCGTCCACGGCCGTGGCGCCCGACGGGGGACGGACAGGACTCGGATGGATGGTTGCTGCGCTCATGTCTCCATGGTGGATCGCCGGACGCCGATCCGGCATCGTCCCCGGGGCCGGATCCGAAGGCCCGCGCGTAGCTCTCCGGGTGGACCCCGGCCCCCGGCCCGGTGGACCCCGTCCCCTAGGGGGCGTAATTGCATTGGCC
>NZ_JAJSZC010000365.1:0-4845 GCF_036815105.1 Streptomyces sp. IBSBF 3136 | reverse complement strand
GCCCCGGCCCAGGTGAGGCCGGGCAATCCGGCGAAGGCCCCGGCCCGGGCGACCGTCTGAAAGCTGGCCTGCGCTACGCCGGGCGACCCGCCTGCGGCCCCGGCCCAGGTGAGGCCGGGCAATCCGGCGAAGGCCCCGGCCCGGGCGACCGTCTGAAAGCTGGCCTGCGCTACGCCGGGCGACCCGCCTGCGGCCCCGGCCCAGGTGAGGCCGGGCAATCCGGCGAAGGCCCCGGCCCGGGCGACCGTCTGAAAGCTGGCCTGCGCTACGCCGGGCGACCCGCCTGCGGCCCCGGCCCAGGTGAGGCCGGGCAATCCGGCGAAGGCCCCGGCCCGGGCGACCGTCTGAAAGCTGGCCTGCGCTACGCCGGGCGACCCGCCTGCGGCCCCGGCCCAGGTGAGGCCGGGCAATCCGGCGAAGGCCCCGGCCCGGGCGACCGCCTGAAGGCTGGCCTGGGCGACGCCGGGCGCCCCGCCTGCCGCCTGCCCGGGCGACCGTCCGAGGGCTGGCCCGGGCGACCGTCCGAGGGCTGGCCCGGGCGACGCCCGGCGACCCGCCTGCGGACCGGCCCGGAGCCGATCCGCCGGGAGTCGCCCCGCCCCGAGCCGATCCATCGGGAGTCCCCCCGCCCGGAGTCGACCCGCCGGGCGGAGTGTCCGGGCGGCGTCGGGCGGGGCGGGGTTCGCTTCCGGTCCTGTGCGGGGCCGTTTACTCCCCGCGTACGCGCAGCGCGCGGGACAGGTCGTCCAGTTCGTCGACCAGTTTGCGGCGCAGGGCGACGTTCAGGTCGGCCTCGCGCAGGCAGGCCTCGCCGAGGGCGAGGTTCTCGGCGTCGACGGCGTGGTGCGGGAAGGCCCAGCGGCCGGCGGCCGCCGCGATGGCGGGGCCGCGCCGGGCTGCGACCTTGACCGCGTCCTCGTAGTAGCGCGGGATGTACTCCCGGACCAGGTCGGCCTGCTCGGGCTGCCAGAAGCCGCGCGCGGTGGCCGTGAAGAGGTAGTTGGAGAGGCTGTCGGTGGCGAACATCGCCTCCCAGGCGGCGCGCTTGGCCTCGAGGTCGGGCAGCGCGGCGCGGCAGGTGGCGGCGCCCTCCTGACCGGCGGCGGACGGGTCGCGCTCCAGCTCGGCGGCGATGGCGGCCTCGTCGACGGCGCCGAGCACGGCGAGCCGGCCGAGGATGCGCCAGCGCAGCTCCGGGTCGAGTTCGGGCCCACCGGGCACCGTGCCGTCGGCGAGCCAGGCGGCGATGGTGTCGGGGTGCGCGGAGACGTCGATGAAGTGCCGTACGGCGAGCAGGCGCAGGCCGGGGTTCTCGCCGTCCTCGGTGCGGCGCAGCAGGTCGCGGCAGAGGGAGCCGAGGGTGGCGAGGGCCGCGGGGCGGTCCTCGGGCTTCAGGTAGCGGTCGGCGACGTGGGCGGAGGCGAAGGCGAGGACGCCCTGCACGAGGGCCAGGTCGGTCTCCAGCGGGAGGTGGGCGCGGGCCGTCTCCAGGTAGGCGGCGGGCGCGAGTTCGCCGTCGCGGACGGCGTCCCGGAGGGCGTTCCAGACGACCGCGCGGGTGAGCGGGTCGGGCAGCCCCGACAGGCCCGTGCGGAGCGTTTCGAACGACTCGGTGTCGAAGCGGATCTTGGCGTAGGTCAGGTCGCCGTCGTTGAGGACGAGCAGTGCGGGGCGCTTGCCGATGGGCTGCGGGGCGGCCTGCGGGACGTCGAGGCCGATGCGTTCGCGCAGGGTGAGGCCGCCCTCGTCGGTGAGGTCGCGGTCGTACAGGCCGGCGGTGACGCGGTGCGGGCGGCTGCCGGCGCGGTCGACGGTCAGGGCGCAGGTGCCGTCGGCGGACTCGATCACCGGGGTGAGGGTGTCGACGCCGGTGGTGCGCAGCCAGGCTTCGGCCCAGGCGTGCACGTCGCGCTCGGTGGCGGCGGCGAGGGAGTCGATGAAGTCGGCGAGGGTGGCGTTGGCGAAGCGGTGCCGCTTGAAGTGGATGTTGATGCCGGCGAGGAAGTCCTTCTCGCCGAGCCAGGCCACGAGCTGGCGCAGCGCGGAGGCGCCCTTGGCGTAGGAGATGCCGTCGAAGTTGAGCAGAGCGGAGGCGGAGTCGTCGACCTGGTCCGGGGCGACCGGGTGGGTGGACGGGCGCTGGTCGGCGTCGTAGCCCCAGGACTTGCGGGCGACTCCGAAGTCGATCCAGGTGTCGGTGAAGCGGGTGGCCTCTGCGGTGGTCTGGTAGCCCATGTACTCGGCGAAGGACTCGTTCAGCCAGATGTCGTCCCACCACCTGAGGGTGACGAGGTCGCCGAACCACATGTGGGCCATCTCGTGCGCGATGACCATGGCGCGGGTCTGCCGCTCGGTCTCGGTGACGGCGGAGCGGTAGACGAACTCGTCGCGGAAGGTGACCAGGCCGGGGTTCTCCATGGCGCCGGCGTTGAACTCGGGGACGAACGCCTGGTCGTAGGAGTCGAAGGGGTAGGGCTCCTCGAACTTCTCGTGGTAACGGTCGAAGCACGCGCGCGTGACCTCGAAGAGTTCGTCGGCGTCGGCGTCGAGGTGGGCCGCGAGGGAGCGGCGGCAGTGCAGTCCGAAGGGCAGGCCGCGGTGCTCGGTGCTCACGGAGTGCCAGGGGCCCGCGGCTACGGCGACGAGGTAGGTGGAGATCGGCGGGGTCGGGGCGGCCCGCCAGCGGCCGTCGCCGAGGTGCTCGGTGATGCCGTTGGCGAGGACGGTCCAGCCCTCGGGCGCGGTGACGGTGAGTTCGAAGACGGCCTTCAGGTCGGGCTGGTCGAAGGCGGGGAAGACGCGCTGGACGTCGTCCAGGAACATCTGGGTGTAGAGGTACGTCTCGCCGTCGGTGGGGTCGGTGAAACGGTGCATGCCCTCACCGGTGTGGGAGTAGGGCATGGCCGTGTCGACGCGCAGTTCGTGCTCGCCGGGGGCGAGGTCGCGCAGCGGCAGCCGGTCCTCGTGCAGCGACTCGGGGTCGAGGGGCTGTCCGTCGAGCGTGACGCTGCGCAGCTCGGCCGGCTTCAGCTCCACGAACGTGTCCCCGGCGGTCCGCGCGGTGAACCTGATCACGGTGCGGGAGTCGAAGGTCTCGTCCCCGGTGGTCAGGTCGAGCTCGACCGTGTAGCGGTGGACGTCGAGGAACTGTGCTCGGAGCTGCGCTTCGTCGCGCGTGATGACGGACATGCAGCCATGCTGCCTGATGGAACCGACAGCGCACAGGGCTGGATCGGTACACGCCTTTTGTCCTGATCCCGCCCTGCGGGGTCAGCCGGTGGCGTCGGGCTGCCCGTTGGCGGTGTCCTCGGCGATGGACTCGTGGTGCCGGATGACCTCGGCGATGATGAAGTTGAGGAACTTCTCGGCGAACGCCGGATCGAGCTTGGCGCTCTCGGCGAGGCGGCGCAGCCGCTCGATCTGCCGCGACTCGCGGGCCGGGTCGGCGGGGGGCAGCTGGTGCACGGCCTTGAGCCGGCCGACCTGCTGCGTGCACTTGAAGCGCTCGGCGAGCATGTGGACGACTGCCGCGTCGATGTTGTCGATGCTGTCGCGCAGCCGTTCGAGTTCCTGGCGGACCGCGGGGTCGACGTCACCGGTACCGGTGTTGCTGAGGGTCATGGGCGCCCACCCTAAGGGGCCGGGCGGTTCGCGATCACCGGCCGGTCAGCATGCGGTCAGGGGGCCGGAGGATCGTCCGGGCCGGGCACGCGGCCGCGGGTGCGGGCCCGGCGAGGATTTGCCGCCGCCCGCTTAGAGTGGAGAGGAGTTCCGGGCGTCTTTGGGGGTCGGACGTGGCGAACGGTGGACCGGTCGAGCACGGATACCCGCACCTGGAGACGGTACGGGCCGCCATCACCGCGCTGTACAGGCGGCTGTCGTACGACACCGTCCAGATGTTCTCGGCCAGCGTGGCCCCGGCCGACGTGGCGTTCTGCGACACGGACGACCTGCATCTGGGAGCGCAGCGGGTCGCCCGCGAGATCGTCCGGCACTTCCGGCTGCCGGACGCCCGGCTGGTCGTGGGCTTCCGGGAGATGACCCACGCGGCCAATGTCGAACTGGCGGCGGGGCCCGAGTACTTCGTCGAGCTGAACGACCGCTTCCGGACCCACCGCAGGGACATCGGCGCCGCGCTGGCCCACGAGGTCACCCACGTCTACCTGCACCGCCTCGACCTCGCCTTCCCCTCCACGGCGGAGAACGAGATCCTGACGGACACGGTGGCGACCTACCTGGGCGCGGGCTGGCTGCTGCTGGACGCCTACCGTGAGGACGGGGTGTCGTCCCAGAAGCTCGGCTATCTCACGCCGGAGGAGTTCGGCTACGTCCTCGCCAAGCGGTCCCTGTTCTTCCACGAGGACCCCTCCGTGTGGTTCACCAGCGCACAGGCCTACACGGCCTACGCCCGGGGCCTGGACCGGGCCAGGCAGGACGGGCACCAGCCGCCGCTGACCGGGGCCGGCTGGGCGGGCCGCAGGCGGTACGCGCACGACCGCCGCCATGTGTCCGGGGTGCCGCCGACGGCGCCCTACGCTTTCACGCCCGACCCGGCCGGCCGGCTCCGCGTCTCCTTCCCCTGCCCGACCTGCCACCAGCGGATCAGGGTGCCGGTCCGGGGCCGGGTGCGGGCGAGGTGCGCGTTGTGCCGGACGGTACTGGAGTGCGACACCTAGGGTCTGCCGCCCGGACCAGGACAGGCCCGGGCGGCCCTGGTGCCGGCGCCCTGGTCCGGGCCGCTCCGCACGAAGGACCCCAGGTCCTGAAGTCCGCGTCGCGCCGCGCTGTGCCCCGCCGGCCTCAGCCCCGCCCGGGACCCGTGCCCCGCGGGCCGCAACCCCACCC
>NZ_JAJSZC010000364.1:0-4900 GCF_036815105.1 Streptomyces sp. IBSBF 3136 | reverse complement strand
CCCCCCCCCCCCCCCCCCCCCCCCCCCCCCCCCCCCCCCCCCCCCCCCCCCCCCCCCCCCCCCCCCCCCCCCCCCCCCCCCCCCCCCCCCACGGCCGTTCAGGAGGCGGGCGCGGGATCCGGCGGCGCGGCTGCCGTACGGCAGAGCAACAGGCAGACGTCGTCGTCGTGTTCGGAGTCGTGCAGCATCGGCTTCAGCAGCGAGTCGGCCGCCGTCTCCAGGTCCTCCAGCTCCACCGACCCGAGCGCCCCCACGGCCTGCACGAGGCGCTCGATGCCCGCGTCGATCCCGGCCGCCCGCCGCTCCACCAGGCCGTCCGTGTACAGCGCCAGGGTCGACCCCGCGGGCAGTTCGACCGTGTTCTCCTCGTACTCGTAGGCCAGCGGGACGCCCAGCATGATCCCCGGCTTGGCCTCCAGCACCCGCACCGCGCCGTCCGGCTCGCGCACCACGGCCGGCGGATGCCCGGCGGCGGCCCACACCAGCGTGGGTTCGCCCGGCGTGAAACGGGCGATCGCGCAGGTCGCGTACAGCTCCGGCTGCTGGTGGCGGAGCATCCGGTGCAACAGGGTGAGGATGCGCGCGGGTCCGTTGCCCTCGACGGCGTACGCGCGCAGGGCGGTGCGCAACTGCCCCATGATGACGGCCGCGCGCAGCCCGTGCCCCGTGACGTCCCCTATCACCGCGAGCACGCTCCCGTCGGGCTGCGGGAAGGCGTCGTACCAGTCGCCGCCGATGTTCAGGCCGCGCGTGGCGGGCAGGTAGCGGGCGGCCAGCGACAGCTCCGGCGTGCTGGGCAGGTCGGTGAGCTGGGCGCGCTGCAACTCCCTGGCCACGTCCCGGTGCTGTTCGTACTGGCGGGCGTTGTCCAGCGCGATGCCCGCCCGCCGGGCCAGTTCCAGCAGCATCACGGTGGTGTCCGGGTCGAAACGGTCACCGGGCGCGGCCAGCGTCAGCACCCCCTGCACCGTGCGGGCGCCGAGCGGGATGCACAGCAGGGGCCGGCCGGGGGAGAGCGCGGAGGGCGGCGCGTCGTCCACCCCGGGCAGTTCCCCGGGGTGGGCCGCCGCGTGCTGGGGGCGCCCGGTGCGGGCCGCGACCACCGTGGCGGCGGCGCGGTCGCCGGCAGAGGCGCGCTCGTCCTCGGCCAGCCAGAGGTCCACGTGCCGGGCGTACTCCGGGACGAGCAGGTCGGGCAGCCGGCGCACGATGTCCTCGTGGTTCAGCGAGGCGTTGAGGGCGGCGCTCGCGTTCGTCAGGAAGGTGAGCAGCCGGCGGGCCCGCTCCGCCGCGGCCCGGGCGCTCCGCTCGGCTTCGAGCAGTTCGCGCTGGGCCCGCGCGGCCGCCTCCAGCTCGGCGTGCAGCGCGAGGACGCCCTGGTTGGTCTGGTGCAGCTCCTCGCGGTGGAAGCGGACCAGTTCCTCCGTCTCGGCCAGGCCCTCCAGCACGGCGGCCGCGTCCTGGTCGGCGTCCAGGAGCGCCTCGGCGAGTTCCGTGCCGTCCAGGGCGGCGGGGTCGGGCAGCGGCCGGGGCAGGGGAGTGGGGCAGACGAGCGTCCGCAGCCACGGCTCCGGGTGGTCCGATTGCCGTACGCAGACGTGCAGTCGTCCGTCGGCGTCGGCGACGACCCCGACCTGCGCGCCTTTCCCGCCCACGCTGTCGCGTACCCGGTCGGTGAACGCGGCGAGGAAACGGGCGCGGTCGACCGCGGGCACGCCGGCGTCCGCCGTGAGCCGCGCCAGCAGGGCGCGGGCGCGGGCCGCGTCGGCGGTCGAGGCGATGGTCCAGATGTCAGAGGCGGCTGTCATGGGCGGTGGTCCGGCGGTCGGGGGCCAGTACGGCCACGCTGGTGTCGTCGCGTTCGGGGCGGGCGGGACTGCCGGCATCGCGCAGGACCGTCGCGGCCACCACCGTCGGATCATGGGTGAGCAGGCGCGGGTCGTCGGGCGGCGACCAGCGGCTCGGCAGCCCGTCGCTGTGCAGGACGAGCAGGTTGTCCGGCCCCCACGGAGCCCGGCGCAGCGGGACCTGCGCGGGGAAGTACGCCCCGACGATGCCCGGGTGGGAGACGAGCGACGTCCAGCCGTCCGCCGTCCGCAGCCGTGCGCCGATGTTCCCGACCCCGGCGAAATGGAGTTCCCGCCGGTCGGCGTCCACCTGCGCCACGGCGACCGCCGCTCCCCGGGTGCGGCGCAGCGTGCCGTTCAGGCGGCGCAGCAGCTCCACCGGCGGCAGGTGCGCCGCGCGGCGCAGCTCCTCGACCGCGGTGGTGGAGGCGTGCGCGGCCTTGCCGCCGTGGCCGAGGCCGTCGGCGAGCAGCAGCGTCAGCAGGGGACCAGAGCGCGCCCAGCCCCAGACGTCGCCGGAGTGCTCCGCCTGCCCCAGCGCGAGGGTGATCCCGCCCACCGGCAGCGCCTCGTCCGGCGCCGCCCGCCGGACCGGGTGTCGGTCGATCCGGGCCGTCGCCACCGTCCCCCGGCCCGGTGCGCTGTACAGCCGGAAGTCGTTCGCTATGCGCCGGCAACTGCCCAGGCCCGCGCCGAGGGACGCCTCGGCGGTGCTGTACCCGTCCCGCAACGCGGCGCCGACGTCGGCCATGCCCGGCCCGTGGTCGAGCGAGCACAGCTGCACCGACGCGTCACCGGCGGCCCGGCCGGCGGCCGGGCGGTCCACGAGGTTCAGCACCATGCGGCCCCCGCCCGCGTGCCTGAGCAGATTGGTCGCCAGCTCGGTGCCGACCAGCTCCGCGGCCGCCGTGCGGTCCCGGTCGAGGCCCGCCAGGGCACTCGCCTCCCGGGCCGCGACCCGGACGTCCCGCACCCGCGTCGAGTCGTGCACCGGGATCTCCCAGACCCGACTCATCGCACCCCCGGGCGGGAGGACGGCACGTGGGTGACCCAGGCGACGGCCGTGACCGTGGTGCCCCGGCCCGGCTCGGTGTCCACCTCGAACTCGTGCACGAGCCGCTTCGCGCCGCTCAGCCCGAGTCCCAGGCCGCCCCCCGAGGTGTAGCCGTCGCTCATCGCCAGGTCGAGGTCGCCGATGCCCGGGCCCTCGTCGGTGAAGCTCATCCGCAGCCCCTGGGTGCGGCCGTTGTCCAGCGGAGTGATCTCCGCCCGGCCGCCACCACCGTGCACCAGTGTGTTGCGGGCCAGCTCGCTGGCCGCGGTCACCAGCTTGGTCTGCTGCACCAGCCCGAAACCGAGCTGCGCCGCGCACTGGCGCACCTGCTGCCGGACCCAGGCCAGATCCGCGTCCGAGCCGATGGGCAGGCTGGTCGCGGACGCGTGGCCGGATGCCTGCATCACGTTCCCCCCGAAGACAGCAGTTCCATGGCGCGGTCGACGTCGAGGGCCGTCACCAGCCCGGGCAGCGTGAGTCCCAGCTCGACCAGCGTGATCGCCACGGCCGGCCGCATGCCCGCGATCACCGTACGGGCCGCGAGCAGCCGGGTCATCGAGGCGATCTCTCCGAGTACCCGCCCGAGGAAGGAGTCGACCATGTCCACACCGGAGATGTCGATCACCACACCGGTCACACCGCCGGCGGCCGCACGGCTGGTGAGGTCCTGCTGGAGCTGCTCGGCCATGCCGTCGTGCAGTTCGCCCTGCAGGGAGACCAGCAGGACGCCGCCCAGGGCCAGCACGGGCACCTGGGTCGGCACGGGCATCTGGGTCGGCACGGGCATCTGGGCCTCCCCGGTGAGCGGCTGGTTCACCGGGCGCTCGCAGCGGCGTCCGCGGGGGCCGTGACCACGATGCCTTGCCGGCCCAGCGCGTAGGCGAGCGCGTCCGCCAGCGAGGCCCGGGTGACGACCGAGCCGAGGTCGATGCCGAGCTGCACGATCGTCTGCGCGATCGCCGGACGGATACCGGAGACGATGCATTCGGCCCCCATCAGCCGAGCGGCGGCCACGGTCTTCATCAGGTGCTGCGCGACCAGCGAGTCGACCGTCGGCACACCGGTGATGTCCAGGATGGCGTACCGCGCCCGCTGCTCGACGATCGCCTCCAGCAGGGACTCCATGACCACCTGGCTGCGGGCGCTGTCCAGGGTCCCGATCAGCGGGACCGCGACCGTCCCCTCCCACAGGTTGATGACCGGCGTGGCCGTTTCGCTCAGCTGCAGCCGCTGCCGCTCGATCAGGTCCTCGCCCTGGCTGAGCGTCGTCTCCATGACCACCAGGCGCAGGGTGCCCATGATCAGGGTCAGGGTGAGGACGCTGTCCTGTGCCTCGGCGCCGTAGGGCTCGGGGAACTCCCGGCGCAGCAGCTCGACCGCGGGCTCGCGCAGTGCGGCCACCTCGTCGGCGATCTGCGCCGGGGTGGACCCGGTACGGGACCGGGTCGCCGCCATCCGGCCCAGCTGCTCGCGCACGGTGGCGAAGCCGGGTGCGCCGATGTGCTCGGGCCGTCCGCTCACCGCGACGTCGGAGAGCGCGTCCACGACGGCCTTGCACGCCTCGACCGCTTCGTCGCGGGAGACGGTGAAGACCGAACGGAACAAGGGCGCGTCCGCCCAGCGCTGGGCGATCTGCTCCCGCCGCCGCTCCAGGAAGGAGCTCACCAACTGCGCCGCCGATCGGGCCGCGTCCTGCTCCGGCACGTACATCCTCTCCCTTCCGACGACCCCTCGGTCCGCCGCCGGACGGCCGGCCCGGGGGCCGTCCGATGCCGTCCGGTCACGGTGCCGCGAGGCCCTGACCACTGCACACTCCCGTCCGTCCCCGCAGAGCGAGCCGCCCCCTGGCGCGCCGGGGCCGGTGCGCACCGGAGGGCTCGACCCGGCCGCGCCGGCCGTCAAGCCCTCCGTGTCGCACGCCCGGCGCACGGGCAGGGGGGGGGGGGGGGGGGGGGGGGGGGGGGGGGGGGGGGGGGGGGGGGGGGGGGGGGGGGGGGGG
>NZ_JAJSZC010000363.1:0-4932 GCF_036815105.1 Streptomyces sp. IBSBF 3136 | reverse complement strand
CACCGAGACCCCTCAGGCCACGAGGCCCCAGGCCCCCGGGACGGCCCCCCATGCACCGAGACCCCTCACGCACCGAAGCCCAGGCCCTGGGACGGCCCCCCATGCACCAAGACCCCGCACACCCCGCGCTCAGACCCGCGGCACCCCGGAGGACCCCCGCACCATCAACTCCCCGCGCACCGAGGCGATCCCGCCGGGCGGCGGCTCCTCGCGGCCCATGGCGATGCGGCCCGCCCGGGCGCCCGCCTCCGACAGGGGCAGCCGGACCGTCGTCAGGGAGGGCACCGCGTCGACGCTGAACGGCAGGTCGTCGAAGCCGGCCACCGAGACATCCTCGGGGATGCGCAGGCCGGACTCGCGCAGGGCGGCGCAGGCGCCGAGGGCGACGGAGTCGTTCGCGGCGACGATCGCCGTCAGGGACGCGTCCCGGCGCAGCAGTTCCAGGGTGGCCTCGTGGCCGGACCGCCGGTCGTAGCGGCCGTACACCGTCCACCTCGGGTCCTCCTCGATGCCCGCCGCCGCCAGCGCGGCGCGGTGGCCCTCGAGCCGGTGCCGGGTGGTGGTGCGCTCCTCGGGACCCGCGATGTAGCCGAGCCGGCGGTGGCCGAGGCCGATGAGGTGGTCCGTCAGCGCGCGGGCGCCGCCGTGGTTGTCGAAGGTGAGCGCGACGGCCTCGGCGTCCGGCGCCGGCGGCCGCCCGCACAGCACCACCCGGGTGCCCGCCGCCGCCAGCTTCCGCAGCTTCGCCGCCACCGCGGCGGCGTGCGGCGCGTTCTCCACGGCGCCGCCGGTCAGCACCACGGCCGCGGCCCGCTGCCGCTGCAGCAGGGTGAGGTAGGTCAGTTCGCGTTCCGGCGAGCCGCCGGTGTTGCAGACGACCGCGAGCCGCTCCCCGCCGGCCCGGCCGCCCGGCCCGCCGATCTCGGCCTGGATCGCGCTCGCCATGATGCCGAAGAAGGGGTCCGCGATGTCGTTGACGAGGATGCCGACGAGGTCGGAGGTGGCCGCGGCGAGCGCGCTGGCGGGACCGTTGAGGACGTAGTCCAGTTCGTCCACCGCGCGCAGCACCCGCTCGCGGGTGGAGGCGGCGACCGGGTAATTGCCGTTCAGCACGCGCGACACCGTCGCGGGGGAGACCTGTGCGCGGGCCGCCACATCCGCCAGGGTCACCGTCATCGTCGTCCTCCGGTCGTGCTCAGGTCGCGCGTCTGCCCGCGCATGGTTCCGTCCTCGTAGACAGGCCGGTCACGGTCACGGTTCCGCCCGGTGTCGAGCAGACCCTAAGGCCAACCACTCGGGTTGTTCGCTCCCTCGAACAACTCGAAAAGGACACGGTCTTGTACGGACCGGTACTCAGCGGCTAGCTTCTCACCAGATAGAAAGCGCTTGCTGGACGGGCTTGCTGGACGGGCCGCCGCCGATGCCGGCACCGATGCCGACCGGGGCGCACGGCGTCGACGAAGGGACCGACGTGACACGCAAGACGGTGCGTATCGCCATGAACGGCGTGACCGGGCGCATGGGCTACCGCCAGCACCTCGTCCGGTCGATCCTCGCCCTGCGCGAGCAGGGCGGCCTCGACCTCGGCGACGGCACCGTGCTGTGGCCCGAGCCGGTCCTGCTCGGCCGCCGCGAGCACGCCCTCAGGGAGATCGCCGAACGGCACGGCCTGGAGCACGTCTCCACCGACCTGGACGCCGTCCTCGCCGACCCGGACGTCGACATCTACTTCGACTCCCAGGTCACCTCGGCCCGTGAGGAGTCGATCCGCAGGGCGATCGCGGCCGGCAAGCACGTCTACACCGAGAAGCCCACGGCCATCGGCCTGGCGGGCGCCCTCGAACTGGCCCGGCTCGCCCGGGACAAGGGCATCAGGCACGGCGTCGTCCAGGACAAGATCTTCCTGCCGGGCCTGCGCAAGCTGAAGCGCCTGATCGACGGCGGGTTCTTCGGCCGGGTGCTGTCGGTCCGTGGCGAGTTCGGCTACTGGGTCTTCGAGGGCGACTGGCAGCCCGCCCAGCGCCCCTCGTGGAACTACCGGGCCGAGGACGGCGGCGGCATCGTCGTCGACATGTTCCCGCACTGGGAGTACGTGCTGCACGAGCTGTTCGGCCGCGTGACCTCCGTCCAGGCGCTCGCCACCACCCACATCCCGCAGCGCTGGGACGAGCACGGCAGGCCCTACGACGCCACCGCCGACGACGCCGCCTACGGCGTCTTCGAGATCGAGGGCGGCGCCATCGCCCAGATCAACTCCTCCTGGGCGGTCCGCGTCCACCGCGACGAACTGGTCGAGTTCCAGGTCGACGGCACGCACGGATCGGCCGTCGCCGGGCTGCGCCACTGCCGCGCGCAGCACCGCGGCGCGACACCCAAGCCGGTCTGGAACCCCGACCTGCCCACCACCGAGGTCTTCCGCGACCAGTGGCAGGAGGTCCCGGACAACGCCGAGTTCGACAACGGCTTCAAGGCGCAGTGGGAGCTGTTCCTGCGGCACGTCCAGGCCGGCACCCCGTACCACTGGGACCTGCTGGCCGGCGCCCGTGGCGTCCAGCTCGCCGAACTCGGCCTGCGGTCCTCGGCCGAGGGCCGCCGCCTCGACGTGCCGGAGCTCGCGCTGTGACCCTCCGACTCCCGTCCGCCGGCGGCGGGACGCGGACGTACGAGCCGCGTACCGAACCGCTCGCCCTCACCCCCGGCGCCCCCCTCACCTCCCGCACGGTCTTCTCGGCGGCGCACGTCGTCGCCGACCCCCGCGCCGACGTCTCACCCGACGCGCCCGCCGCCGTCGACTGGGACGCCACCCTGGCCTTCCGCCGCCACCTGTGGTCCCACGGACTCGGCGTCGCCGAGGCGATGGACACCGCCCAGCGCGGCATGGGCCTGGACTGGCCGGGCGCGGCGGAGCTGATCCGCCGGTCGGCGGCGGAGGCCCGGAGCGTGGGCGGCCGCATCGCCTGCGGTGCCGGCACCGACCAGATCACCGGCGGCACCCTGCCCGAGATCCGCGCCGCGTACGAGGAACAGCTCGCCGTGGTCGAGGAGTCGGGGGCCCAGGCGGTCCTGATGGCCTCCCGGGCCCTGGCCGCCGCCGCGTCCGGACCCGAGGACTACCTGGACGTCTACGGCCACCTCCTGCGGCAGGCCACCGAGCCGGTGATCCTGCACTGGCTGGGCCCGATGTTCGACCCGGCCCTCGCGGGCTACTGGGGTTCGTCCGACCTCGACGCGGCCACCGAGACGTTCCTCGCGGTGATCTCGGCCCACCCCGGCAAGGTCGACGGCGTCAAGGTCTCCCTGCTGGACGCCCGGCGCGAGACCGGCCTGCGCCGCCGGCTGCCCGCCGGGGTCCGCTGCTACACCGGCGACGACTTCCACTACCCCGAGCTGATCGCGGGTGACGACCAGGGCTTCAGCCACGCCCTGCTCGGCGTCTTCGACCCGCTGGGACCGCTGGCCGCGAGGGCCGTCCGGCTCCTGGACGCGGGGGACACGGGGGGCTTCCGTGCCCTGCTCGACCCCACGGTCCCCCTCGCCCGCCACCTGTTCCAGCCCCCGACCCGCTTCTACAAGACCGGAGTCGTCCTGCTGGCCTGGCTCGCGGGTCACCAGGACCACTTCACCATGGTCGGCGGCCTGCAGTCGGCCCGCTCCCTGCCGCATCTGGCCCGCGCCTACGAACTCGCCGACGGGCTCGGCCTGTTCCCCGACCCGATGCTCGCCGAGGAACGGATGAGGAACCTGCTGTCGCTGTACGGAGTGGCCCGGTGAACGCGGACATCGCGCGTCTCTCCGTCAACCAGATGACGGTACGGCAGCTCACCCTGCCCGAACTCGCCGACGCCTGCGCCCGGTCGGGCGTGCCCGGGGTCGGCCTGTGGCGCGAGCCGGTCCGGTCGTACGGCGTCGAGGCGACCGCCAAGCTGGTCCGCGACGCGGGCCTGACGGTGACCACCCTGTGCCGGGGCGGCTTCCTCACGGCCACCGACGCCGGCCCGCGAGCGGCCGCGCTGGCCGACAACCGGCGCGCGATCGAGGAGGCGGCGGCCCTCGGCACCCGGGTCCTGGTCCTGGTCTCGGGCGGCCTCCCGCCTGGCTCCCGTGACCTGCGGGCGGCCCGCGAGCGCATCGCCGACGCGCTCGCCGAACTGGGGCCCTTCGCCCGGGAACACGGCGTGCGCCTGGCCGTCGAGCCGCTGCACCCCATGTACGCGTCCGACCGCTGCGTGGTCTCCACCCTCGCCCAGGCCCTGGACCTCGCCGAGCGCTTCCCCGCGGACCAGGTCGGCGTGGCCGTCGACACGTACCACGTCTGGTGGGACGACCGGGCCCCGGAGCAGGTCGCCCGCGCGGGTGCGGCGGGCCGCGTCCACGCCTTCCAGCTCGCCGACTGGACCACCCCGCTGCCCGAGGGCGTCCTCAACGGCCGCGGACAGCTCGGCGACGGCGCGATCGACCTGCGCGCGTGGAAGGAACACGTGGACGCGGCCGGCTACGCGGGCCCGATCGAGGTCGAACTGTTCAACGAGCGACTGTGGGCGCGGGACGGGCGGGAGGTGCTGGCGGAGACGGTGGAACGGTTCCGGACCCACGTCATCGGGTGACGGCGGGCGCACCGCGCCGGCACCGACCGTCGGCCGAGCGGCGGACGGCCCCGGCTCAGCCGCGCTCGTCCGGCGCGTCCGGCGCGTCCGGCTCCGTCATCACCAGGGCCGCCAGGTCGAGGAAGGCGTTGGCCGTACGGGGCCGCGGCCGGGAGAGGTCGACCGCCCGCCGTGCCGACAGATGGGAGTCGTAGGGGACCACGATCAAGTCCCGGTGCACGTCCGCGAGACCTGACCGGGCGAAGAAAAAATCCCGCAACCCGTACAACCGTTTCCCGGGATCGCCGGTCGTACCGTGCGTCAGAACCTCCGGGGGGGGGACCCGGGG
>NZ_JAJSZC010000362.1:458-7781 GCF_036815105.1 Streptomyces sp. IBSBF 3136 | reverse complement strand
CCACCACTCCCGCCGGGGTTCCCGCCCCGGCCCACGCCCGCGCCGCCGCCCGTCCGGTGCGCAAGGCGGTCGTCCCGGCCGCCGGGCTCGGCACCCGGTTCCTGCCCGCGACCAAGGCGACGCCGAAGGAGATGCTGCCCGTCGTCGACAAGCCGGCCATCCAGTACGTCGTGGAGGAGGCAGCCGCGGCCGGCCTCGACGACATCCTGATGGTCACCGGCCGGCACAAGCGGGCCATCGAGGACCACTTCGACCACGCCTTCGAGCTGGAGCAGGCGCTGGCGGCCAAGGGCGACACCGTGCGCCTGGACGCCGTACGCGATCCCGCGCGGCTCGCCGACATCCACCACATCCGCCAGGGCGACCCGCTCGGGCTCGGGCACGCCGTGCTGTGCGCCCGCCACCACGTAGGCGACCAGCCGTTCGCCGTGCTGCTCGGGGACGACCTGATCGATCCGCGCGAGACCCTGCTCAGCCGCATGCTGGACGTCCGCGACCGGTACGCGGGCAGTGTGCTGGCGTTGATGAAGGTCGACCCGGAGCTGATCGGCCTCTACGGCTGCGCGGCGGTGGAACCCGCCGAGGAAGGGGAGGAGGACGTCGTACGCGTCACCGGCCTGGTCGAGAAGCCGGCCCCCGGGCAGGCGCCGAGCCGCTACGCGGTCATCGGGCGCTACGTCCTGGACCCCGCGGTCTTCGGCGTCCTGGAGCGCACCCCGCCCGGGCGCGGCGGCGAGATCCAGCTGACCGACGCCCTCCAGGGGCTCGCCGCCGCCGGCACGGTGCACGGGGTCGTCTTCGACGGGCTGCGCTACGACACCGGCGACAAGGCCGAGTACCTGCGTACGGTGGTGCGCCTGGCCTGCGCCCGCCCGGACCTCGGACCGGCTTTCACGCGGTGGCTCAGGGCGTTCGTGGCAGACCTGAACGACGACAGCGACGGCGACGGCGACGGGGTCACCGTGCGGGAGCGCCGCCGGGCCGCCTGAGCCGGCGGCACGCAGCGGAAAGGGGCCCGGCCGGGCCCCTTCTCCGTCCTCGCGTGCGCGGCCCCGGAACGGGCCGCGGCCGCCCGCTCAGCCGTTGGGGCGCAGGGTCCACACGACGGTCATCTCGCCGGTCACGGCCCCGTCCGCGCGGCGGATCTCGATCGCCACGGGGAACTCGGGGCGCTGCCCCGCGTCCAGTTCGGCCACGACGTCGACGGCCGGGCGGCCCAGCGTCGCGGTGGCCGTGACGGCGCCCATGGCGAGCTTCTTGTAGGCGATCTCGGCGCGCACGGCGAGCGGCACGGCGCGGGCGAGCTGGTCACCGAACGCGGCCAGCACGATGGCACCGCTGGCCGACTCGCCGAGCGTGAACATCGCGCCGGCGTGCGGGCCGCCCACGTGGTTGTGGTACGCGTCCTGGTCCGGCAGGGACACCACGGCCCGGTCCCGTGAGGTCTCCACGAACTCCAGGTTCAGCGTCCGGGCCATGGGCACGGTGGCGGCGAGCATGTCGCCGATCGACATCTGGTCTGCGCTCATGCCGCCATGTTACTCACGAGTAGCCGAGTCTGGCCAGAGTGGGGACCGCTTCGCTACGGTCCTGACGAGGGCCGGTGACCGAATCGTTTCCGCGGCGCCGCTAGTGTGGGCGCCCATGTGGCCAGGACAGCAGCCGCCCGGGGGCGAGCAGAACCCGCAGCACAACCCGCAGCAGAACCCCTACCAGCAGCCGGGGTACCAGCAGCCGAATCCGTATCAGCAGCCCGGCTACCAGCAGCCCGGCCCCCAACAGCCCGGCTACCAGCAGCCCGGCCCCCAACAGCCCGGCTACCAGCAGCCGGGCCCCTACGCCCAGCAGCAGTGGGGCGCCCCGGCGCCCGCGGGCGCTCCCCAGCCCTCACCGGCCGGCGGTGGCGGTGGCGGGAACCGGACGAAGATCGTCGCGATCGTGGCGGCCGCGGCCGTGGTGGTGGCCGCGGGCGTGACCGGCTTCCTGGTCCTGGGCGGCAAGGACAAGAAGGACGAGGCCGACAAGCCGAGCACCCCGGCCTCGTCGTCGTCCACCCCGAGCGCGTCCGCCTCCGGTTCCGACGACGACCCGCGCGGCGGCGACGCGGACAAGCCGACGATCGCCGGCTGGAAGGTCGTGGTGAACCCCAAGTGGGGCGTCGCCTTCGACGTGCCGCCGGACTGGGAGGTCCAGGCCACCGGCCTCGCGGTCAACTTCGACTTCCCGAAGTCCGAGAAGGACAAGGGCATCACGATGTCGGGCCTGGCCGAGTACAAGTCCAAGTGGTGCACGTCCGACGACGACAAGGACGGCCGCACCGAGGACACCCCGCTGGCGGTCGTGGGCACCAAGGGCGCCAGCGGCGCCAAGAACACGGACCAGATCGCGGTGAACACCGCGCCCTGGTGGGTGTACGGCGCCTACACCATGCCGGACAAGAAGAGCATCTCGTGGGACAAGAAGGCCACCGCCTTCACCACCACTTCGGGGATCGAGGGCAGCTACGCCTGGGCCCGGTCGACCGACACCCCGCACAAGGGCAAGTGCGCCTCGGACGGCGAGTCACTGACGTTCGGCTTTCAGAACTCGCTGCACAACTACGTGTCGTTCGACTTCTACGGGGCCACCGGGGTCAAGGGCGAGGTCTCCAAGGCGACCGTCCTGAAGGTGCTCGGCACGATCCGGCTGCACGGCACGCCGACGAACGACTGAGCTGCGACGAACGACCGAGCCGGCGGGGGGGGGGGGGGGCCCCCCCGGCCCCGGCCGCCCCCCCCCCCCCGCCCCCCCCCCCCCCCCCCCCCCCCCCCCCCCCCCCCCCCACGCCGGGGATCAGGCCTGGCCGAGGTAGCCCCGGTAGACCCAGTGGCCGTACAGCGAGCCCGGGCCGTCGTCCGAGACCTGGCAGTTGGAGATGCACTCCCAGGTGCCGTGGCTGTTGTCGCACTCGTAGTGCGAGATCACGTGGTGCCCCTTGTAGGCGTGACCGATCACCTTGCCGCTCGGGGAGGGCGTCTTGTGGACCGGGGCGTCCTTCTTCAGGACGTAGCGCGCGGCGACCTCCTGGCACCTGATCGTCGAGGCCGAGGCGGGCGTGGCGAGCACGGCCGGTACGGCCGAGCCGAGGAGCGCGGCCGCACTGACGAGGGCTGCGACATGCTTGCGCATGAACGTCCTTTCTTCTCTTTTCAAGCAATTACGTCATCCCCATGACAAAACGTCATGAACATGACTGCCTCACCCTAGAAGGCCACCCCGTCCCAGTCAAAAAGACGCGCTGTGGCGCGAGTTGGCGGCGGCCCCCCGGCGTCGCCGTAAACCCGAGTCATCGGTCGACGGGGAGCACGCGGGCCGGGTGTTCGCCCTCTTCCGCGTAGCCACCCAGGGGGCGACCCCCGGCGGCGCCGCGCTCGGCCTTGCGCTGGTCGCGGCCGCCGGCCCCGGCTGGGTGCTCGCGATCGACGCGGCCGCCTTCGCCGTCGCCGGCGCACCGCGCTCGTTCCTCGACGCCAGCCACATGCCGCCCCGCTCGCCCGGCGAGGGCAGGCCGACCGATCTGTGTGAGGGCTGGCGGGAGTTGGCGGGCCGGCCCTGACTGCGGGGCAACGTCGTCCAGTCCTCCATCGCCGACGCCGTGGTCGGCGCGGCCGACGCGGTCCACGGTCCGCTCGTGGCCAGCGACGCCTGGGCCGGGCGGGCCCCTGGGGCCTGGCGCTGGGCGCGTTCGGCGCGTTCGGCGCGGGCACGGTGGCCGGCGCCCTGCTGATCACCCGCCGGAGATCCGTCGGCTGCTGCTCGCCGGCACCCGGTGCGCCTTCCCGCTCGCGCGGCAGCGGCGATGGGTCCGGCGATCGGCAGTCCGAGCAGGGCGAAGGCCAGGGACCGGAACCAGCCGTAGAACCGATGCGCGACAGAGCCCGCTGACGTCATGGCGCCAGGCGGTCTCGATGCCGCCGGCTCCCGGATTGTGGCGGCCGCCGACGGGAGGCAGGGTGGTCTTGAGACCTTTCGGGCGAAGCAGAACACACACGACCCGTCACGGATGCGGGCTGCCGGGAACCGGCGGACCTGATCACCGCTGAACGATTGCGTCGGTACACGGGTTCGGCACGCCGGCCGACTCAGGATCGTCCATTTCGGGCCGGCTCACGGAGGTGTGGGAGATGCCAGAGAAAAACCCGGAGCACGGGACAGCCGAGGTCTCCTTGCCGCCCGAAGTCAAATTGCTGCAGGAAGTCACTCCGCCCTTCTTTCCCGAAGGCGGTTCGGGCATGACCATTCTCGTCGACTGGCCTCCCGGTCACCCCGGACTCCCTCCGCATCGCCACTCGGGCCCGTCGTTCGGCTACGTGATGGAGGGCGCGCTCCGGTTCGAACTCGAGGGCGAGCCGGAGCGTGTCGTCGAGGCCGGTGGGACGTTCTGGGAGCCAGGCGGTGACGTGATCCACTACCAGGACGGCAACGCACTCCCCGACGCACCGACCAAGTTCTTGGTGACCATGCTGTGCGCGCCGGGCCGGCCGATGCTCACGTTGGTCGACGAGGAGGAACTGAAGGAACGGGCGCACCTGCGCGCCCCACGCCCCTCCAAAGGCTGACCTGCGAATCGACACTGTTTTGGCGCGCCCGCTGCCCTGTTCTCCTACATCGACCGCGACATGGGCCGGCCGCAATGGCCCGACGTCGGTATGCAGCCGAGCGAGGCGCGTGCTGTCGCGCTCGCAGAGCGCCCCCATGTGTCATATTTTGCCCATATATCCGCATGGAAAGGCACCTGATGAAGATCGCAGTCATCGGCGGTACCGGGCTGATCGGATCGCAGGTCGTCACAGACCTGAACGCCGCCGGGCACGAGGCGGTACCCCACTCGAAGTCCACCGGGGTCGACGTCATCAGCGGACAGGGACTGGACGACGCGGTGGCGGGCGCCGACGTCGTCGTCAACCTGACGAACTCTCCGACCTTCGACGAAGCTTCCCCCGCCTTCTTCCAGACCTCGATGGACAACCTCCTGGCCGCGGCCCGCAAAGGCGGCGTCGGGCACTTCGTCATCCTCTCGATCGTCGGGACGGACCAGGTACCCGAGCTGGACTACTACAAGGCCAAGCTGCTCCAGGAGCAGATCCTCGCGGCCGGGCCGGTCCCCTACTCGATCGTCCGGGCGACGCAGTTCATGGACTTCATGGAAGCCGTCCTGTCCTGGACCGCCGACGGCGACACCGTCCGGCTGCCCGCCACGCCGATCCAGCCGATCGCCTCCAAGGACGTGGCCCGGGCGGTGGCGGAGGTCACCGCCGGCACACCGCTGAACGGCATCCGCAACATCGCCGGCCCCGAGATCTTCCCCCTGGACGAGCTGGGCCGCATCACCCTGTCCCACAAGGGTGACGACCGCACCGTCGTCACCGACCCCACCGCCGGCATGTTCGCCGCCGTCAAGGGTGACGTCCTCACCGACAAGGACGCCCACCTCGCCCCCACCCGCTACTCCGACTGGCTCTCCTGACCCGCTTGCACCTGTGAGGTGTGGAGACCGACCTGCCCCGGGTGGACGCTGTCCGACCTGGTGCAGCACATCGACTAGGGCCGCCGCCGCTGGGCCGCCACCGTCGCCGCCGGACCGGACGCCACGTCCAGGACCCCGGCACAGGGTGACGCGGTTGCGCCGCAGGAGCGCGAGACCGTGCAAGCCTGGCTGGCCGCCTCAACCGAGCTGTTGCCGGCGGCCCTGCGGGAGGCCGGTCCGGTGATCTGGTGTTCTACCTGTACGACCGCATTCCGGCGGACTCCATGCAACTTGAGGGGGACCCGGAGCTGCTTGACCTGCTCCGCGCCTGCGAACCGGAGGACTCGGCGTGACGACACGCCACCGCGCACAAACCGGCCGGTCCCGGACGTCCGCCGACCGACCCGCCGCACCACCCGGGCCGCGGCGGCACCGCTCCCGTCAGCCGATGCCGAAGGCGCCGTCGGGGGGCTCGGGTGAGGGAACGGCATCGGCGTCCACGACCGGCCGGGCCGCACCGATGAATTCCGTGAGCGCCGGGCCGTGTTCGACCCGGGCGGGGAAGACGTCGGCGGCCGTGCGCCGGGCCACGGCGGCCGTGTCGAGCGGCCGGTGCGAGGCGACGAGCACGGCGTTGCCGAACCGCCGGCCGCGCAGCACACCCGGCTCGGCGATCAGCGCGAGCTGGCCGAACAGGTCTAGGAAAGTGGCCAGTTGGGAGCGCAGGAAGGCGAACGGCGCGGCGTCGGCGAGGTTGGCCAGATAGACCCCGTCGGGGCGCAGCACACGCTCGGCCTCCCGGGCGTAGCTGAGCGAGGTGAGGTGGGCCGGGACACGTGAGCCGCCGAACACGTCGGCGATCAGCACGTCGGCCGAGTCGTCCGGGGCGGCCTCAAGCCACGTCCGGGCGTCGGCGGCGTGCAGGACGACTCCCGAACCCTCCGCGAGCGGCAGATGCTCCGTGACCAGTTCCAGCAGCCCCCGGTCGGCCTCGACCACGTCCTGCCGCGACCCCGGCCGGGTGGCGGCAAGGTAACGGGGCAGGGTCAGCGCTCCCCCGCCGAGGTGCACCACGTCCAGCGGCCGCGCGTCCGCGGCGACGGTGTCGAGCACGTACCCGAGCCGCCGCGTGTACTCGAACTCCAGGTGCGCGGGCTCGTCGAGATCCACGTACGACTGCGGCGCCCCGTCGACAGTGAGCAACCAGGCCCTCTCCCGATCGACGTCCGGCATCAGCTTGGCGGTGCCGTGATCGACGCTCCGCGTCACCGGCATGGCTTCACTCACAGCTCCATTGTCCCCGCCGCCCCGAACCACGGACCACGCGGGGCTGCTCCTGAGCGGCGGGAGCTTGCCTGCGGCCAAGCCCTTGACGGCGGGGGCTGGACCGGGCCCAGCCTCAGGCAGCATGCGGGACCCGAGCACACCCCCGGACGCCCGGGGGGCGGCACGCGGCCCGCACCTGAGCGACGGGGACTGAGCGCAGGGTCCCGACGGCAGAAGCCGAGACGCCGCAGGCCCAACCCTGGCCGGGGATCGGGCGCGAGCCCAGACCTGGGCGGCAGCCTGGACGCGTGCGCGGCCCGGACGCCCGGGAGGCGGCAGGCGGCCCGCACCTGAGCGACGGGGACTGAGCGCAGGGCGCCCCCAACGGCAGGAGCCGAGGCGCCACAGGCCCAACCCTGGCCGGGGATCGGGCGCGAGCCCAGACCTGGGCAGCAGCCTGGACGCGTGCGCGGCCCGGACGCCCGGGAGGCGGCAAGCGGCCCGCACCTGAGCGACGGGGACTGAGCGCAGGGCGCCCCCAACGGCAGGAG
>NZ_JAJSZC010000362.1:0-358 GCF_036815105.1 Streptomyces sp. IBSBF 3136 | reverse complement strand
CCGAGGCGCCACAGGCCCAACCCTGGCGGGGGCAGGGCGCAGGCCCGGCTCCGGACCACGGACCAAAACGCAGGCCCGGCCCCCGACAGCGGAGCGGGACACGGGCTAGGCCCCGGACAGCGGAGCGCGACACGGGCCAGACCCCCGACAGCCGGAGCGGAACACACGCCCAGGCCCCGACAGCGGAGCGGAACGCAAGCCCGGCCCCGGACAGCGGAGCAGGCCCCGGGCCCGGACCCGGACAGCGGAGCAGGCCCCGGGCCCGGACCCGGGCGGCACGGCGCCGCGCGACCGGTCAGGACCGGCCCGTGGCGCCGCCACCCCGCTTTCCCCGCAGTGCCCACCCCCGGTGCCTTTC
>NZ_JAJSZC010000361.1:3692-5031 GCF_036815105.1 Streptomyces sp. IBSBF 3136 | reverse complement strand
CACCCACCGCGCCCCCGCGCACACCCCCGCACACGCGCACACAACGGCGTCCGGCCGCGCAGCCGAACACGCATCCGCGTCCGGCCCCGGACGCGAACCCGTACGAGGCCGAATACACGGGCCCCAGCCGCGAGTTCCCGCGCTCCCACCTGATCCGCGAGTACATCGAGCACCTGCGGACCGTCGTGCCAGGGGTCCGCGAGGACGTCGACGCGGCACTCGGCGCCTACCGCGGACCCGTCGTCCGCACCCAGGCCTACCGGCTCGGGAACCGCGCCCACCCGCCCGAGGGCCACCCCTTCCTCACCCTGCCCACCGCCTCGGTGCCCACGACCACCGGGCCCGTCGACGTCCCGGTGCGCTACTACGACTCCTCCGCCGCCCACCTGTGCTTCCCCGTGGACGCCGGGGCGGCGCACGCCCTGCTGCCCGACGGCACCTGGATGCGCCCGAGCCGGCTGGGCCGGTGGGCACTGGCGGTGCTGTCCCTGTACGAGCACCGCTGTTCCACGATCGGGCCCCACGCCGAGATCGCCCTGTCGGTCCTCGTGGACGACCTGTGGCGGCCGCGCCCCTACGACATCGCCGCCGACCTGCTGCGCCGGGCCGACCTGCGCCGCACCGGCCGCTGCGTGCTGTCCCTCGCGGTGAGCAGCGAGGAGGCCCGGGTCGTCGCCCGCGAGGTCTGGGGCCGCCCGGCGGTCCGCACGCCCGTCGACGCCGAACTGATGACCCGGCGGTTACGTCTCACGGCACCGGAGATGGGCCTCACCGTCGAGGGCCGCCTCGGCCCCGGCGTCCGCTGCCCGGAGCCGGACTGGGTCCTCTACGGCCGGCGCGGCGAGAGCACCGTACGCAGTCTGTCCCGGGCGCACGGCCACGCCCGCCTGCACCTGGCGACCGGGGTGCGGCTGCGGCTCGGCACGGCCGCGGCCGAACCCCTGGCCGGACAGTTGCGCCGGCTCCACATCGACACGGCCCGGCCGCTGTTCGTGCTGGCCTGCCCGCAGTTCATGGTCCACCGCAGCGCGGGCGTGGTCCTGCCGCGCTGACCCGAACGACACCCCGCTGGAGTCCTCCGTGATCACCGAATCCCTTCGCACGATGTCACCGGTCGAAGACCTCCTCGACCGGGTGGGCCGGTTGCGTGCCGACGCCGACCTGGTGGACGGCTACGCCGGCCGGCTGCGCGAGATCGCGTCCGCGCTGGCCGACTGCGCGGAGGCACCGGACGGAACCGGCGACACGCTGGAACGGCGGGCGGCCGCGTGCGGTACCGGGGGCGCGCGGCGGCGGCCGCCGGCCGCCCCGGTTGCGGTTCACCGCAGGGGGGGGGGAG
>NZ_JAJSZC010000361.1:0-3682 GCF_036815105.1 Streptomyces sp. IBSBF 3136 | reverse complement strand
AAGCGCCCGGGGCGGGGGGGCGCGGGGGGCGGCGCGGGGGGGGGGGGGGCGGCGCCGGCCCCCCCCCCCCCCCCGCGACTGCGCACCGCGGCCGACGCGTTGCTGGAACACGTCAGGGCGGTCGGATGAGCGGCGACGCGTACGAGGGGCGACGGGGATGAGCGTCCGGCAGCACGTGCGCGTCGGCGGCCGCGTACAAGGTGTGTTCTACCGCGACACCTGCCGGCGGCTGGCCGAGGAACGAGGTGTCGCGGGATGGGTGCGCAACCTTCACGACGGGGACGTGGAGGCCGTGTTCGAGGGCGCCCCGGACGACGTCGAGCACATGGTGCGCTGGGCGGCCGAGGGCCCGCCCGCGGCCCGGGTCGGCCGCTGCACGGCCACCCCCGAGGAGCCCGAGGGCCTCACCGACTTCCGCGTGCTGCCCGACGCGGCACGGGAAGGTGATCGTTGATCTCGGTGGACCGCCGCAGGGGCGACCGGGAGGATGGCGCTCATGACGTGCGGGGAGAGTGAACTGCGTGAGTTGCTGGAAAGGGCGGGGCTGGAAGTGGTCGGCCACGGAAGGGTGGACGACGCGCGCCCCGCGGCGGTGGCCTGGCGTCCGGTGATCTCCGTGAGCGCGACACCGACGGTGGCGGTGCGGGACGACCGGCCCGATCAGGTGGCCGAACTGAACCGGCAGTGGCACCGGCTGGCCGTCGAACACGGTGTGTTCGACGACAAGGGTGAGTTCCTGATCAACGTCGCCGGGCACGGCTGCCGGTCCTGCCGGGACAGCGACTGGACGCGTGTACGCCTCGCCGAGCGGTGGGACCTGGCCGGAGTGCTCGGAGAGCGCCGGGGGCGACCGGAGTTCGTCGCCATGTCGCCGGACGGCGCCACCGTGCTGGGTGCGACCAGTGAGGAGTACGAGGTCTGGCTGATCGCCGTCGACCGCTTCCACGCATGGGTCGAGTCCTGGGCCTGGGAGCAGGCCCGGGAGACCCCGCAGAAGCGCGAGTCCGGGTGGGAGGCCGTGACGCGCTGGAAGACCGCGTCGCAGAGTCTCCGGTCGGCGTGGCGTGACGGGCTGGCCCGCAACCCGGCCGCGCCCGCCTCGGTACTGCTGCGGCTGCTGGATGTCGCGGAGGGCGAACGGCTGCCGGGCGCCGGTCGGCTGATCCACCGTGAACTGCCCGACGAGGTCGTCGAGGCGTGGATCTCCCATCCCGAGCCACGGGTCCGCAGGGATCTCACGGAACGCTGGACACTCACGGCCGAGCAGCAGGAACGGCTCCTCGACGAGTTCGAGCCCCGCCTGCGATGGATCTTCACCGCCTCCGCCGTGGGGGTGAGGTCTCCGCTGGCAGAGGCCACGTTCGCGCGACTCGTCGCCGATCCCAGCGCGGAGGTGAGGGCCGAGGTCGCACACCACCACGACCTGCCGCCCCGGCACCTGGTGACCCTCGCGGCCGATGCGGACGCCGGTGTACGCCGCGCCGCGTGCCAGCCGGCCTGGCCGCACCTGGGACCGGACATCCGCACGTCGCTCCTGGCCGACCCGGACCCCGACGTGCGGACCGCGGCGATCCTGCTCGCCCACACCGCCGTACCGATGCCGGTCCCGGTGTTCGAGGCTCTGCCCGACGACGGGCGACGCCGCAGGGCCGCGGCGGAATGCCTGCTCTCCGAGGAACTGGGCGACGCTCTCGCGCACAGCACGGACCCGGAGTCGCGCCGCGCGATCGCCGCCAACCCGGACCTCGCGCCGCACCTCGTCACCGAACTCGGTCAGGACCCGGACCCGGCGGTACGGTGGACTGTGTCGGTGCGCCCGGACCTCACCGAGGAGGAACGCGCGCGCGTGCCCGTGGAGTTCGACCCCGCAGCACAGTGCCGTCCGCTCCCGTGGGTGCGGGCTCTGCAGGACGACGAAGAGGCCATGCGCCGCTGCGCCTCCTCGTCCCACCCGCTCGTCCGCCGCAGCGCCGCCTGTGCGGAGAACCTCCCGCCCGACGTCGTCGAACGCCTGGCACGGGACGAGGACCGGGTGGTGCGCCTGTTCCTCGCCGAGAACTGCGCACAGGCGCCCGCCGAGGTTCTGCTCGAGATGTACCGGACGTGGGAGGGCTACTCGGCCGCCCGCTTCCCGGACCACCCCAACTTCCCGCGCCAGGACACCCTGCGGTACGCCGACGATCCCGATCCCCGCATGCGTCGGCTCGCCCTCGAGGACCCCGCCGCCACGGCGGACCTGGTCGAGCGGTTCAGTCGTGACCCCGACCACGATGTGCGCCGGCGAGCCCTTCGCGACCCGCGCCTCACGCCCGCCTCGGTGATCCGTCTCCTCCACGACCCGAACCGGTTCATCAGAGAAGCGGCGGCGTGCGACCCGCGGCTGACCACGCGCGCGCTGACCAGCCTGCTCCACGACGCCGGCGCCGCCGCGTCCGCGGCCGCCAACCCGGCCGTCCCGGAGCACGTGATGCACCACCTCCTGGACCGGAAGCCGCCAGTCGTATAGCCGGAGATCGGGCGACACGTCGACGTCGCCGTGCGGGCGGGGTCCCCACCGGGAAGGCGTGCGCACGGCCGTCGCGCCACGACGGCCGTGCCCACACCGTGTGCGGGCCGGGACTTCGGCAGAACCCTCAGGGCCTGCTCGGGCCGGCGGGTTCGTCCGGACCCGGTTCGGGGCGGCTCCGCGTCCAGGACGGGTCGGCGGGCAGATCAGGAGTGGGGGCCGGGCCGGAGTGGGGGACGGTCGGCAGGTGCATGGGCGGTGGCTCCTTCGGACGAGGTGGGGGACGGTCCGTGGAGGGATGCGGTCGGTGCGGCGAGTGGGGTCGCCGCGTCGCGGGCCGGGGCCCGGTCATGGGGTGCGGGGGCCAGGGTAGTGGTGCTGATGCGGGCAGGGGAATCACTCGGGAGCGGGATGTCCGCCTCCGTAGCCGGGGGCGTTGCCGGCAGCTCCGCCCAGACGATGCGCGCGGGCCGACCCGGCGCGAGCGTCACGCCCCAGTCGTCGCTCATCGCGGCGACCAGGAAGAGGCCGCGCCCGTTCTGGTCGTCCGGGCCCGGCTGCCGGGGGAAGGGGAGGGCGCTGCCCCGGTTCTGGTCCTCTATCTCCAGGCGCACCCGGCCCGCCGCGCCGCTCACCCGGCACACGACGCGTTCGCCTGCCGCGTGCACCAGCGCGTTGGTGACCAGTTCCGAGAGCACGAGGACGGCGTCGTCGCGGACGGCCTCGGCGATGCCCCAGACCGTCAGCAGATCGCGCACCACACGGCGGGCCGTACCGACCACCGGTGGCAGCGCGGGCAGTTCGAAGGCGGCCGAGGGGCCGGGCAGCGCATCCGCGTCCCCGGCGGCGAGTGGGCCGGGGGCGGGGTGCCCGGAGTCGAGTGGCCTTGGCAGCGCGTTCCCGGTGACGAGTGGGCCGGACAGCGCCCCGGAGGCGAACGGGCCGGGGTCGTCGGGTCCAGGGAGGCGGACCGGGTGCCCGCCTCCGGGCGGTCTCGGGCCCGGGGCGGGCTCCGCCGGACTCCCTGCGCATTCCTGGGCGTCCGTGACGCGGACCGGGGGGCCGGCCGGTGGAGCCGCGGAGAGCGACGGCACCGGCACCCGGGACGGCGGTGGCGGTGGGGACGCGAGCACGGCGGGTCCGCCGGGGGCCCGGTCCTCGGACGGTCTGTGGACG
>NZ_JAJSZC010000360.1:0-5036 GCF_036815105.1 Streptomyces sp. IBSBF 3136 | reverse complement strand
GCCCCGCGCCCGCCCCTGCGACGCAGGCCCTGACTGCCACCGCTGAAGGGCCCTCCCGGTGCGCCCGTCCCGGGGGCCGGGTGGGCGTGCGGGAGCGGACCGGATGTGGGCAGTACCGGCGGACCGGTCGGGGCCGTCGTGCGGGCATGAGGGAAGCCGGTGCCGGCCGCCGGCCCTGCGTTGCCGGGCAGGGCAGCTGTTGTACGCCCGGGCGGCCCCGTCCCGCCCGGGCGAGGCCGAACCGGGAACTTCCCTGCATGAGCGAACCGCAGCCGGGCAGACACCGGCCCGAGCGTCAGGGTCTCAGCAGTCCGCCCACCCACCAGTCGTGCGGCTTGCCGTCGTTGGCGATGCCGCGATTGCGCAGTGTCCCTTCGACGGTGAACCCGAGTTTCTCGGCGACGGCACGCGAGCCGGTGTTCCCGGCCATGGCCCACCACTCGATGCGGTGGACGTCGAGGGTGGCCCAGCCCCAGTCGCACAGGGCCCGAGCGGCCTCGACCGAGTACCCGCGTCCGCGCTGTTCCTTGACCGCCCAGTAACCGAGCTCCCATACGCCGCGGCTGAGGAGGGTCAGGCAGTACGAGCCGACCAGGGCGCCGGTGTCTTTGCGGAAGGCGCCGAGGGTGTAGTCCCTGTCCTCGGCCCACTGAGCGGGCAGCTTCTCGCCGACGAGCTTTTCCGCGTCCGCACGCCGGTACGGCACTGGCACCGGGGTGTAGAACTGGATGTCCTCGTCCTGGCAGGCTTCGTACACCGCATCCACGTCGGCAGGTGTGAAGACCCGGAGCACCAGACGGTCGGTCTCGAGCGTCACTGAATCCATCGCGGCAGTATGACCACGATGAACGAGCGGCGACCAGCGAATTTCCTGACCGAGCACCCCCAGCACAACACCCCGGGCGGTGGTGTCGGCGGCTGGCGGCGCCGAGGGGCTGGGCGAGATCGGTCCGGTTCACCGCGGGGCGAGCGGTCTCGATCAGAGTGGCCCTCGTCGGGCGACTAGCTCCTCGCATCCGGCGCGGCGGCTGTCGGCTACGTCCTGCGTGTCGACCCGGCACGCAGTCCCGGCTCTTCCGTGTGGCCCCGCACCGATCGGGGGCCCGTTGCGCCGTGTCTTCTGCTGAGCGAGTCTCTGTGTCATCCCTTTGACGACATCACACTTGTCATCCATTGGACGACGTGCTACAACGGTGTGTGTGAGGCGCATTGGCAGCAGTTACTGCCTGGCTCTTGTGGAGGTGTTGTCCGATGTTGATGCGCACCGATCCCTTCCGTGAACTGGACCGGCTGGCCCAGCAGTTGATGGGCCCGGGTACCTGGTCGCGGCCGTCCGCGATGGCGATGGACGCCTACCGCGAGGGGGACGAGTACGTGGTGGCCTTCGATCTGCCCGGCGTCAAGCCCGAGGCCATCGACATCGACGTCGAGCGGAACATGCTGACCGTCAAGGCCGAGCGCCGGCCCGCGCCGAGGTCCGACGACGTCCAGATGGAACTGTCCGAGCGGCCGCTGGGTGTCTTCTCCCGCCAGATCGTGCTGGCGGACACCCTGGACACCGAGCGCATCGAGGCCGACTACGAGGCCGGGGTGCTCACCCTGCGGATCCCGATCTCCGAACGCGCCAAGCCCCGCAAGATCGCCATCGGCGCGGGATCGGACCGCAAGGAGATCTCCGGCTGAACCCGGCCGGTCCGGGCTGTCCGGGCGCCGCAGGACGTGCACCCAGCCCACCCCTCTGCTCGTCCTTCGTGTCATACCCGAAGAAGCCGAGGAGGCTGTAGAGGGGTGGCGGCCGGCGCGACCTGGACGCCGGCCGCAAACGCTCCCGCCCGGTGCGGTCACGTGGCCGCACGGCAGCAGGCGGCGGGAAACGAGAAGGCACGGCCCGCACAGGGGTCCCGTCCTGCCGGGCACACACCCGCCCCCCCGGTGAGTGTGCCCGGCAGGCGGCACACTCACCGGGGGAAGGGCTCCGCCCCGATCCGCAGAAGGGCCGATCCGTCCCGCAGCCGTGGCTCTCGCCTGAGCTGGCGGTGGCGCCGGACGCTCATCGCCCTGCACGGCGACTGCCGGGCTCCGCTTCCGCCTTCCTGCTCCCGTTCTTCGCAGGGCCCACCCGCTGTTCGCCGAGCTCCCTGTCTTCGCCCCCGATCGTCCCCGGCCCCCGACCGCTCCACTCGTTCACTCTGTTCCCGGTGCCCGTGCGCCCTGCCGGGCACCCCATACCGCCCTCCGCGAGAAAGGTGACGTCCAGCAGTGTTCTCCGACCGGCGTGTACCCCTGCAGCAGCTGCCCGTGCCCGCGATGACGTATGAGCAGATGCTGGAGAAGGTCCGCTACGAAGGCGCTTACCCCACCCGGGAACGGGCCGAGGAAGCCGTGCGTCTGGTCCTGGCAGGGCTGGGGCGCCAGGTGACGGGTGACGAACGCGTCGACCTGGCCGCCCGCCTGCCGGAGGAGGCCGCCCGCATTCTCACCGGGCAGATCCCCGCCATCGAGCCGCTGACAGGCTGGGCCTTCGTCAAGGACCTCGCCGCCCGCGCCGACGCCCCCTTGGCCACCACCCGGTGGGACACCGGGTCGGTCCTGGCCACCGTCGCCGCCCTGGCCGGCCCCGACCTGCTCACCCGCATCCTGCGCGGGCTCCCCGGCGGTTATGCGCTGCTGTTCGGCCGGGCCGAGCTCACCCGGGCCGCCTGACCCGGGGTGCGGGGCCGGCCACGCGCTGGGTGCACATGGCAAGGCGCAGGCTCCTCGGCCGGTCTTGGCCCGCTCCGGGACTGTTCGGTTCGGCGTGAAGGCCCGGCCGACCCGGAACGGGGGGAGGAGGGGGCCGGAGGCGGAGGCGGAGGCCCCTGTCCGGCCCCGACCCGGCAGGCGGTGTTCGACCATGGGAGATCCCGTCGGCTCCCGTACCACCGCCCGTCGGATCGAGGCCTCGCCCCCACAACCGCCCACGACATCTGCCCGGGGGCGAGGTACGCCGTGCAGGCTGGGCTGTCCGCCGGCTGGGTGCTCGTCAGTAACGGCCTCGACAACTCCCACCCGTGTAGGGCCTGCTGTCCGCGAGAGTCGCCCGGCGGGCCTGGTCGCCGGCGGCCCGGTATCGGCCGCCGTTGCGCTCCGTGACGGCATCACTGGCTTGGCGCCCCTCTCCTGGAGGAGACGACCACCCCGCGGGCAAGAAGCCGGGCAGCTGCTGCTGTTCCTGCTCGTCGAAGGCGAGGGGACGCCCCCGCTCTGAGCGAGGCCCGGCTCCGGCCCCGTGACCCGGGGACGCAGCCGCAGCCGCAGCCGCTGGCGCTGGGACCCGGGACTGGTTCACGGGGCCGTGCGCTCACCGCAGCCTGACCGGCATCGGGCACAACGTGCCGACGGGACGCGCCGACTGCGTCCGTCCAGGCGGTCGTCGGCCTGGGCCGCTTCGACCGGCTCCGCGGCAACGCCGCTGGGGTGTACGGCTGGTGAGGACGCGTGCCGCGGCTAGGATGAGACATGAATTCGAACTCCTCGCATGATGGAAGCAGTTGGGCTCGGCGGCGTACTGCGGTTGTGGCTGGTCTGCTGGGTGCGGCGGCCCTCGGGTGGATGGCGGTCGCGCTGAGCGTGCACGCGACCGGCTCGGCGGCACCGGATCCCGACAGCGTGACCGATACCGACCTGGCCCGGCTGGGCGCCGCCGTCATGGCGGCCATTGCGGCGGTGGCCACCGGACTGTGGTGGCGGCACTGGGCGGTCCTGCGTCGGCCCGCGTTCGCTGGTGGCTGGGCGCGGGCGGCGTTCGCCGTCACGGCCGTCCATTCGCTGTTCGTCCTGCCGGTGATCGCGCTGGCCTCCTGGGACTGGAAGGTCCCGGCGATCGTCTTCACGTGCGCGGTGCTTGCCACCGGAGTGCGGGAAGCTGTCGGGGGGCGCGAAGCCGCCGACGTGGCCGGCCCGGCCGTTGAGGTGCTCGGCCTGGGGTGAGGGGATCTCGCCTGTGGGCGTGGGGTCCGGCGGCATGAAGTGCCCAGATAGCCCGCCGCCGGGCAGGGAAGGGTCCGGGTGCCCGCGTCGGCGCCGAGCGGTGCTGGGCGAGCGTCCAGGACACGAGACCACAGGCCGTCGCGTCACCCGGTCCTCTTCATCGACTCCTCCGTGCCCCCTGCGCGCGCCTGGTGCACACGGCGAGCGCCGGGTACTCGGCGGCACGGCGCGAAGAGGCGCCGCCCCCGAGCAAGGGAGGCGTCATGACGCATGCGCGACATCATGACCCGCCGGCTGGTGACCGTAGGGCCGCAGGCGTCGGTGACGGCGGTGGCCCAGAAGATGCGGGATGAGGACATCGGGGCAGTCCTGGTCATCGAGGACGACGAGCTGCGCGGACTGGTCGGCGACCGCGACCTGGTAGTTCGCGCGCAGGCGGAGGGCGGCGACCTGTAGCACACGAGCGTCGCCTCGGCCTGCAGCGGCGAGCTGGTCACGGTAACGGCCGACGAAGACCTCGATCATGCGGTGGACCTGATGCGCGAGCACTCCGTGCGCTGCCTTCCGGTCGTGGCGAAGGGCCACCCGATAGGCATCATCTCCCTGGGCGACCTGGCGATCGAACGGGACGAGGAGTCGGCGCTCGGCGACATCAGCGCGGCCAAGCCAAACCAGTAGCCCCCACCGCTGGCGAACAGGAACATGGCCGGGCAGGTGCGGATCGACGCGCCTGCCCGAACGCGTGGTCGGGCAGCGACGCTCTATGCGGTGGCGCGCGCTGTTCAGTGGCGCGCCGGCCGTCATTGCCTCCCGTGTGTGGCCCGCTCGCCCTCAGGCTCCCGGCCCTCGGCCGGGCATGCGCTGCCATTCAGCTCCGGGGCTCCTGCTTTCCCCGGTGCACGGTGTCAGGCGGCGGGCCCGAGGTGGGGAGCTGGCCCGCGGTGGGAAGCCGGCCACCTGTTGGCGCCGTCGTGTATCAGTCGTCGAGTGCTTCGGTCAGGGTGGGGTGGCAGTCGATGACGGTGTCGATGCCGACGATTTGCAGGGTGCGTTGGACGGCGTGGGTG
>NZ_JAJSZC010000359.1:0-5148 GCF_036815105.1 Streptomyces sp. IBSBF 3136 | reverse complement strand
GCTGGACGCCGCGGCGGCCGAGCTGGACCGGCTGCGGGGGCTCGAACAGGGGATGGGCGGGGCGCTCGAGGTCGCCGAGCGCCGCTTCCGGGAGCTGACCGCGCGCACGGCGGCGGCCCAGCGCACCGCGGCGGGGCTGCGCGAGTGGTACGCGCTCTCGGCCGGTGCCGCGGTCGCCGGTCACGTCGAACAGGCGAAGGACCGGCTGGTGTTCGCCACCTCACGGCTCAACGAGGCTCGGCAGGCCGCCGATTCGGGTGACATGACGCGTGCCGTCCGGCATCTGCGTGCCGCCGAGGGCGGGGTGTTCCAGGCCGGTGTCCTGGTGGGCGGGGTGGAGCGGCTCGCGGCGGAACTCGCGGAGGCGGCCGCGCTGGTGCCGGCCGCGCTGACCGGCGGGGAGGCGGAGATCGCCGAGGCGCGGAAGAACGGCGGGCGTACCTCCCTGGCCACCGGTGATCTGCACGCCCGGCTCGCGCACGCCGACGGGGTGCTGGCCGCCGTGCGTACGGAGCTGACCCGCGGGCCGTACGACCCCCTGGACGCCCTGCGCCGCGTCGCACGGGCCGTGGAGCGGCTGGAGGTGGGGCGGTCCGGGGCGGTGTCGGCGGCCGCCCTGCTGGTGGCGCGCAGTCAGGTCGGGGTGGCGCGGGACTTCGTCGCCGTGCACCGCGGCGCGGTGGGTGCCGAGGCGCGGGCCGTGCTGGCGGAGGCGGTACGGGCGCTGGACCCGGACGGCGGCGGCCACGCCGACGAGGCCGACCGCCTCGCCGGGCAGGCGCGTGACCTGGCCGAACGGGATGTGCGGGCGCACGGCAGCCCCTGGGCCGAGGTGGCCGGGCAGGCCGTCGGCCTGTCGGGGGCCGTCCTCGGCGGGATCCTGCTGACCGAGGAGCCCGAAGCGGGCCCGCCGGTGAGCTTCGGCGGCCCGGGGACACGGGGCCGCCGCCGTCTGCCGGAGCCGGACGCGTCGGCCGAGCCGGTCGAGCCGGTCGAGCCGGTCGAGCCGCCCGGGGACCCGGCGGCCGGAAGGGACTGAGCGGCAGAAGGGACCGGTCAGAAGAGGCTGAGCAATGCCTCCGCCGGGTCCGTGAGGCCGTGTTCGCCACCGGGCAGCGGGAGTTCGAACCAGACGGTCTTGCCGCGCGGGGTGCGGCGCGAGCCCCAGGCCGCGCTGAGCAGGCCGACCAGTTGCAGGCCCCGGCCGCCCTCGTCCGTGTCCCGGGCGCGCCGCCGGCGGGGCTGCACCAGGCCGGAGTCCCAGACCTCGCAGACGAGCGTGCGGTCCAGCAGCAGCCGTAGCCGTATCTCACCCTCCCCGTACCGCAGCGCGTTGGTCACCAGCTCGCTGACCAGCAGCTCCGTCGTGTCGACCAGGGGTTCCAGGTCCCAGCCGACCAGTTGTGCGCGGGCGTACTCGCGGGCCCGCCCCACGCTGCGCGGTTCGCGCGGCAGCGTCCAGTCGCCGACGGACTCGGCGGGCAGGCCCTGGACCCGGGCCATCAGCAGGGCGATGTCGTCCTCGCCGTGGTGGGTGTCGAGGGTGCTGAGGACGTGGTCGCAGACGTCCTCGAGGGGCCGGGAGGGATCGGTGAGCGCCCCCACGAAGGCCTGCAGGCCCTCGTCCAGGGGGTGGTCGCGGGATTCGACCAGGCCGTCGGTGTAGAGGGCGAGCAGGGCGCCCTCCGGGAGTTCGACCTCGACCTCCTCGAAGGGCTCGCCGCCGACGCCCAGGGGCATCCCCGGCGGGACGTCGAGCATGAGGGCCGCCTCGCCGGGTTCCACCAGGACGGGGGGCAGGTGGCCGGCGTTGGCGAACGTACATCGCCGGGTGACGGAGTCGTAGACGGCGTACACACAGGTCGCCAGGTAGACCTCGGAGAGGTCGGCGTCGCGTGGCTGGCGGGCCGCGCGGGTGGCCTGCTGGACCCCGCCGGGGGTGCCGAGGCCGCGGGCGATCTCGTCCAGCGCGGAGAGCACCTCGGCCGGTTCGAGGTCGAGCAGTGCCAGCGTGCGCACGGCGGTGCGCAGTTCGCCCATGGCGACCGCGGCGCGCAGCCCCCGGCCCATGACGTCGCCCACCACCAGGGCGGTGCGGTGGCCGGGGAGTTCGATGACGTCGAACCAGTCGCCGCCGACCTCGGTGGCCGCGTTGCCGGGCAGGTAGCGGCAGGCGATGTCGAGGCCGGACGCCTCGGGGTCGCCGGGCGGGAGCAGGGACCGCTGCAGTATCAGCGCGCGTTCGTGCTCGCGGCGGTACAGGCGGGCGTTGTCGATGCAGACGGCGGCGCGTGCGGCGAGTTCGACGGCGAGGTCCCGGTCGCGGTCGCCGAACGGCTCGCTGCCCTTGGTGCGGGAGAACCGCGCGAGGCCCACGACGGTGTCGTGGGCGACCATCGGCACGGCGAGCGTGGACTGCACCAGGCCGCCGTCCTCGGCGGGCACGTGCTGCGGACGGGCGGTGCGCAGGGCGTCCGCGCACGGCGAGTTGAACGGGAAGTGGTGGACCGCGCCGACCTCGACACGGTCCCCCGTGCCGGTGAAGGGGGCGTCCGAGACGGCGCTCGCGAAGGCGACCCGGCGCAGCTCCGCGCTGCCGTCGGCGAGTCCGGGCGGAGCCTCGTCACCGGCGAGCAGGCCCTGGTAGAGGTCGACGGTGGCGAGGTCGCAGAATCCGGGGACGACCACGTCGAGGAGTTCGCGTGCCGTGGTCTCAAGGTCGAGCGAGTTCCCTATCCGGGCGCCGGCCTCGTTGAGCAGGGCGAGGTTGCGCCGGGCGGCGGCCGCCTCGCGGGCGGCGGCGCGGCGGGCGGTGATGTCGGTGCCGAGCCAGGCGATGCCGATGGGCCGGCCGCTGCCGCTGTGCACGCGGTAGAGGTTTACGGACCAGTGCCGGCGTTCGTCGGAGCCCGGGACGTAGCCCGTCACGTGCATGTCGGTGATGGAGTCGCCGCTCTCCAGCACCCGGCGCAGGGTGGCCGAAACGCGCTCCGCCTCACCGCGCGCCAGATAGTCGTGAACTCCCTTGCCACGGTGGTCGTCCGGTGATCCGCCGAAGATGGAGGCGAAACGCATGTTGGCGCGGCGCACCCGGAGGTCGGCGTCGATCAGCAGGAAGCCGAACGGGGATTGACCGAATATCGCCTGTGAGGCGGCGAGGTCGGTCTCGATGCTGCGCAGGGTGCGGACGTCCACGACGATGCAGACGGCGGCCTTGTCGCCCTCGGCGGTCCGGGTCGGCATGACGTAGACCTCGGCGAGCCCCTCCTCGCCGCGGCTGCCGTCCGGCTGGTCCGGCATCCGGAAGGGGACCACCCCGGTCCACTCCCGCCCGTCGAGGATCTCGGCCATCTTGCGCTGGCCGCGCTCGCGCAGATCGGAGTCGACGAAGGCCTCGATCGGGTCCATGCCGACGGCGCGTTCGGCGGGGATCCCGAAGAGCTGCTCGGCGCGCAGGCTCCACTGGTCCACCAGCCCGCCGGGGTTGATGGAGAAGGAGGCGACCCGGATGTAGTCGTAGATCGAGCCGGGCGGACTGCTCTGCCACATGGCGTCGCCGGGTGCCACGCCCGCTTCCGCGGCCTGGCTCCTCGCGCCGCCCGACGGGTCCTCGGACTCCGTGGCCTTCGCTGGTATCTCGCTCACGCGAACCGTCCCCTCCAGCTCACCGCGTCCGGCACCGGTCACCGGGGGCGGCTGCCCGCAGTATCCAGCACTACGGTGCCGCGCGACACGGTGTTCACGATCACAGGTCGGTCCAGGCGTTTTCCGGACCGGACCGCGACAACACTCCCAGTCTTCTAACCAGGGAACACGCCCTCGAATCACGCGCTTGCGACCCGGTCCCGGACCCGCGCCGCGCGGTGGACGGCGCGCGGTGCGGTGTACACCGGGTTCACCCGGGCAGCGCCAGTTCGAACCAGACGGTCTTTCCGGTGCTGCCGGGCCGGGTGCCCCAGCGCAGCGAGGAGTCCGCGACCAGTTGCAGGCCGCGGCCGTTCTCGTCCTCGGCGTGGGCGACGCGCTCGCGCGGCGGGTCCGGAAGCGGGTCGGAGACCTCGACCAGCAGCGCGCCGTCGCGCCCGGCCTCGCGCACCAGCCGTACGCCGATGGGCCCGGTGGCGTGCCGCAGCGAGTTCGTCACCAACTCGCTGACCAGCAGGGCGGCGAGGTCGGCGAGGCAGTCGAGGTGCCAGCCGTGCAACTGGCCGCGGACCGCGGCACGGGCGGTGCGCACGGCGCCCGGCTCCGCGGGAAAGGTCCACTCGGCGCAGTCGCCTTCGGTGTCGATCACGCCGATCACTTCCCAGGCCAGCGAGCCCACCCATGTCCGGTTTCGTGGGGTTAATGGGGACATACCCGGTATCCCGAGGCCCTTACCGCGCGAGCGGGCGCACTGTGGCACGAACGGCGTACCAGGTGCTCCGTGTGACCGGCGCGCACCACGGGCCCGTCGGGGCCCGCCGCCGGTCGCTACGGCCTGCCGCCGCCCGGCGCGGCCGGGAAGCCGGCCAGCGCGCCGGCCTCGCGCACCGCGGCCACGTCCTGGTCCAGCCACGGCACGTCCCAGAGTTCGGCGGGAGTCAGCCAGCGCAGCCGGTCGTGGTCCTGGAGGGGCCGGGGGGCGGCGGAGCCGGGACGCAGCCGGGCGGTCCACACCCGCAGTACGTACGGCGGTCTCAAGGGCCACTCCCCCGGGACCCGCTCGACTGGCTCGGCGTCCACGCCGAGTTCCTCGCGCAGTTCGCGCACCAGGGCGTCCTCGGGACGCTCGCCGGTCTCGACCTTGCCGCCGGGCAGCTCCCAGCGCCCGGCCAGCTCGGCGGGCGCGCTGCGGCGGGCGGCCAGCAGCCGGCCGTCGTCGAGCAGGGCGGCGCCCACCACCACGATCCGTTCGGTCATGGGGCGGAGCCTACGTGAGGGCGCCGGTGGTCAGTTGTGGGCGCCGTCCCCGTTCTGGGCGATGCGCTCGACCCAGTAGAGCTGCTTGTGGCCACGGTCGTCGAGGCTGTCGGCGATCTTCTGGGCCTCGGCCCGGGTCGCGTACCGTCCCACGCGGTAGCGATTGCCGTTGTCGTCCTGCCGTATCACGATCCAGGGCAGGGAGACCGTGCCCTCACTCATCGCCCCCACCGTTCCTTCTCGCAC
>NZ_JAJSZC010000358.1:0-5160 GCF_036815105.1 Streptomyces sp. IBSBF 3136 | reverse complement strand
CGCCGGCGGGTCAGGGCGGGGAACCAGCCCCACTTCGAGCCCGCGCACTATGTGGTTCGGCCCCATGTCGCCGCCGTGTCAGGCTCCTACCATCCCGGGACATGCAGACCAGAGCCGCACGTCTGACAGCCGCCCTGACGGCCCTCGTGGCCGCCGTGGCCGCCGCCCTCCTCACCCCTCACCCGGCGGCCGCCGCCCTCCTCACCACCCGGCCTGCGGTCGCCGCCGCCTCCCTCACCGAAGTCACCGGCTTCGGCTCCAACCCCGGCGCGCTGCGCATGTTCCGCCACGACCCACCGGACCTGCCCGCGAACGCCCCCGTGGTCGTCGCCCTGCACGGCTGCGGCCAGGACGCCGGGTACGCCGTCGACAGCGGCTGGACCGCCCTCGCGGACCGCCGGCACTTCTCCGTCGTGGTCCCGCAGCAGTCCACCGCCAACAATCCGAGCATGTGCTTCGACTGGTTCCAGTCCGGGGACATCGCGCGCGGCACCGGCGAGGCCGCCTCGATCGCCCAGATGGTGGACCGCCAGCTCGCCGACGTGCGGGGCGACGCCTCGCGCGTGTACGTCACCGGCCTGTCCGCCGGGGGTGGCATGACCGCGGTCATGATGGCCGCCTACCCGGAGAAGTTCGCCGCGGGCGGCATCGTCGCGGGGCTCCCGTACGGCTGCTCCGACGCGGCGGGCGGTCCCTATCCGTGCATGTTCGGGTGGGCGAACCAGACGCCGGCCCAGTGGGGCGACCGGGTGCGCCGCGCCCGCCCCGGCTACCCCGGCCCCTGGCCCACGCTCACCGTGTTCCAGGGCTCGGCGGACGGCACGGTGAAGCCGTCGAACATGACGGACCTGGTCAGGCAGTGGACCGACGTCCAGGGTGCCGACCAGGGCGCCGACCTCTCCGACACCGTGGCGGGCTACCCGCACCAGATGTATCGCGACCCGGCCGGCCGGCCGGTGGCGGAGACCTACGGCGTCACGGGGATGGGCCACGGCCAGCCCGTCGACCCGGCGGCCGGCTGCGGGACCGCGGCACCGTACGTCCTGGACGTCCACCTGTGCGCGGCCGGGCGGCTCAGCGACACCTGGGGCCTCGGCCTCGGCTGACCGCACGGACCGGCACGGTTCCGGTCCCGGTCAGCACGGCCGGTCCCTCCGGCTCGGTCGGTCCACGCCGTCCATGTCGTCCCCGTCGTGGACGTCGTCCCCGTCGTCCCCGCCCCGGCCGGGCGCGTTCCGCCGGGCGCGCCGCGTCCGGCGGAACTCCGTCAGCAGGGGCAGCACGGACAGCGCGACGATCACCGCGACCATCGGCAGCAGGTAGTCGTCGACGTGCGCCACCGACGAACCGAGCAGGTAGCCGGCGAGCACCAGGCTCTGGGACCAGAGCAGGCCGCCGACGATCTGCCACAGGGTGAACGGCTTCGCGGGTACGCCGAGCGCGCCGGCCGCCGGGTGCAGCACGCTCCGCAGCATCGGGATGAACCTGCCGATCACGAGCGCCTTGCCGTAGCCGTAGCGGGCCAGCAGTCGTTCCGCCCGCCGCGTGCCCTCCTGCACGCGCCGGTTCGAGCTGTGGGAGAGCAGGGGCCGGCCGCCGTGCCGCCCGAGCAGGTAGCCCACCTGGGCGCCCGACACGGCGCCCACGGCGGCGCAGACCAGCACCTGCCACAGCTCCAGCCGCGGTGTGTGCTGGGCGTTCGCCGCGCACAGCACGCCGGCCGGGAACAGCAGGGTGTCGCCCGGCAGGAAGAAGCCGACGACCAGCAGCCCCGACTCGGCGAAGATCACCGCCAGGACGCCCAGCGCCCCGAACGCCGCGAGCAGGGAGGCGCTGTCGGTCGGATCGAGGGCGATCACCGCCCCCGCCTCCCCGTCCCGCACGTCGGTCGCATCCCTCCAGTGTCGCGTGGGCGCGCCCGAGCCGCCCTCCGTCCCGTGCGTGGAAAAAAGGGCGCCGACACCGAGATCACCGTCACCCCCGCCCGTGTACTACGCGGACGGCCGCAAGGAACCCGACCTGAGCAGCTGACGGCGGGCCCCGGCGGAGACGCCCCCGCGCGGGTCAACGAACCCCCACGCGGCCCTCCGCCCGGGCCGTCGGCCCCGCCTCCCCGGAAACCCTCTGCCGCACCCGCACCCCCGGGCCTTAGACTGCCGATTCGCCATGTCACGGGGGAAGTTGTCGACCGGGGGGAGCCCACCATGTCCGGAAATCCGTACGGCCCGAACCAGGGATTCGCGGTACCGCCGATGCCCACCGCACCGCCGCCCGCGCCACCGGACGGGTTGCGGGCGGCCGCCGTAGCCGTGCTCAACCTCAGCGGTCTCGGCCTCGGTTACGCACTCACCCGAAGATGGATCCCGGCGGCCGCCTGCTGGGCGGCCACCGCCGTCCTGCTGTTCGTCGCCCTGCCCGCCGACGCCGACGGCGTCCCCGGGCTCGCGCTCGCCCTGTACGCGGTGTTCCTGCTGCTGGCTGCCGTGCACGGCGCGATCGTGGGGCTGCGCACCCGGCTCACCCTGCCCGGTCCCGCGCCGCTCGCCCTTCTGCTCGGCGTGGTACTGCTCGCCGTACCCGCCGGCGGCGCGCTGTGGTACGACGACGCGCACGAGGACGCCGTGCAGCAGGCCCTCCTCGACCGCCTGGAGAGGGCCGACCACCTGGTGACGGCGGCGGGCCGGCACGAGTTCGCCACCGCCCGCTCCGACTACGGGACGGCCCTGGACGTCTACCGCGACCTCGCGGTCCACCACCCCGGCTCCCGGGCCGCCGACCAGGTCCCCGACCGCATGCGGACCTACTACAGCACCGTCGGCGCCGCCTACGGCCACCAGCGGTACTGCGAGGCGATCGAAGCGCTGAAGTACCTGCGCACGGTGCCCCGCTCCATGCCGAAGGAGCAGCTGGGGTCGCTGACGCGGTGGCCCGACGACCGGCTTGCCACCTCGCTGTACGAGTGCGGCCGGGCGGGCCTGACCGCCGGCCAGGACGACTGGGTGCCGCGCTTCGGTGATCTGCTGAACACCTTCCCGCGCTCGGCGCCGGCGGCCAAGGTCGCGTCCGCCGTCGCCGCGCAGGTGAAGACGGCGGAGAAGGCCGTGCACGGCGACGACCCCTGTGCCGCCGTCACGAAGTTGGAGGGCCTGCACACGCAGATAGGCGACCTGTCGGGTACGGCGCCGGGAGCGCCGGACGGTCTGTCCGGCTCCGCCGACCGGGCCGGCCGCAGCGGCGCGGCGGGGGAGTACGCCTGCGGTGTCGACCAGTACAAGGACGGCGACTTCGACGCCGCCCGCAAGACGATGGACCAGTACGTCTCCGACAACAAGCACGGCGGGAACCGGGAGCGCGCCAAGAAGATCGCCATCGGCGCCGAGGTGGCGCAGACCCTGCCCGCCGCCGGGAAGAAGCTGCCCACCACCGCCTCCGGCGGCAGCATCTCCGTCACCGTCAAGAACGACAGCCCCGACGACGTGACCGTCCTCTACACCGGCCCGGTCACCGGCAGCTTCACCCTCAAGGGCTGCGGGAGCTGCAAGGCGTACTCGTTCGCCGACACCATCCGGATCGGCTTCAAGCCCTGCAGCAGCGGCAAGAACTACCCGCAGCACACGCTCAGCCTGCCGGTCGGCACCACGTACTTCGTGCACCGGCCGCACGGCGCCAACACCTCCACCCCGGCTTCGGACACGGCGAAACTCCGGTCCGGGTACGTCTACACGGAGTGCGCCTACACGAGACAGAGCCTGGGCTCCACCTCCTGACCCCGGGGGGCGGCGGTCACGCGTCGGAGCGTGACCGCCCGCCCGCGCGCAGGAAGGCGCTCCAGCCGCCCTCGGGCCGCTCGCCGACCTCCAGCGTGCGCAGCCGCGCGAGGACGGCGGGGCTCTGGGCGTCGAGCCAGTCGACTATCTGCCGGAAGGAGACCAGGCGTACGTCCGGCCAGTCGGCGATCCGCCGCAGGGTCTCCTCCACGGCGTCCATGTAGATGCCGCCGTTCCACTCCTCGAAGTGGTTGCCGATGAAGAGGGGTGCCCGGTTCGTCTCGTACGCGCGCCGGAAGCCGGCCAGGTACGACTCCGTGGCCAGCACCCGCCAGGCCGGGTAGTTGTAGGAGGGGGCCCGGGTGGTGCTGCCCGACTGGTTGGCCAGCATGTTGTAGTCCATCGACAGCACCTCGAACCGGTGCCCCGGGAAGGGGATGCTCTGCAGCGGCAGGTCCCAGACCCCTCCCCGCCTGCGCGGCCAGCGCTGTTCGCCGCCCGGTGACGAGGCGTCGTAGCGCCATCCCAGTTCGCGGGCGACGGGCAGCAGGTTCTCCTGCCCGAGCAGGCACGGGGTGCGGCCTCCGATCAGCTCCCGGTCGTAGTCGAACGGCAGGGGCGGAAGATCGTGCCAACCGGAGTGCGTGCGCCAGGACTTGACGAAGGACCGGGCCTGCTCGATCTCCGAGTGCCAGTGCTCCGGGGCCCAGTCGGCAACGGACCCGGAACCGGCGCAGAAGTGCCCGTTGAAGTGCGTGCCGATCTCGTGCCCGTCCAGCCACGCCTCGCGCAGGCACTTCAGGGTCTCCTTGATGTGCGCGTCGGTGAGGTAGCCGATGTCGGAGGCGCCGACGGGGTTCAGCGGCGGCCGGTACAGCCGCATCCTCGACTCCGGCAGCAGGTAGAGGCCGGACAGGAAGAACGTCATGCGCGCGTCGTGCGCCCGCGCGAGTTCCAGGAAGCGGGGGAACAGCCCCTTGCCGGTCTCGCCCGCGCCGTCCCAGGAGAACACCACGAACTGCGGAGGGGTCTCGCCCGGCTCCAGGCGGGTGGGGGCGTCAGGCTGACGCGGCTGCGGGCCGGTGTACGACGTCGATCCGTCCCCGATGAGCCGCGGCGCCCCCGGGCTCCCGGGCGGCCCGCCCTGACCCTCGCGTTCTCCGCAGCCGCCCAGGGCGGCGACCGCGGCGCCGAGACCCGCGCCCAGACCGAGGCGCGCCACGTCCCTGCGGGTCATTCCACTCATCGGCATCCCAACCCACGCCGTGCCCGGGCGCGCTGTGCGCCCCCCTGCGGTGCGCAGGACACCAGGCACCGTAGAGCCGATAAGCATATAAATCGATCATTTGGGGCGGCGTGGCGGGCAAAGGGTGGCGACCGGTCAGGGCGGGCG
>NZ_JAJSZC010000357.1:0-5178 GCF_036815105.1 Streptomyces sp. IBSBF 3136 | reverse complement strand
GGCCCGCCCCCGGTCGGCGTAGACCGGCACCCCCGCCTCCGACAGCGCCTGCGCGTCCCGCGTGACCGTACGCTCCGACACCTCCAGCTCCCGCGCCAGCTCGGCGGCGGTCATGGAGGGCCGGGACTGGAGCAGGAGGACCATCTTGATGAGCCGGGCGGCACGCATGCCCTCATGATGCCGGGGGCCACTGACAGGCGACGGGGAGCAGCGGACGGGAAAGGGGTACGGCACAGGCCGTACCCCTTCTCCGGTTCTCCGGTTCTCCGGTTCTCCGGTTTTCGGTTTCCCGGGACCTCGGTGTGACTACAGCCCGTACTTCTCGCGGGCTTCCTTCACCGCCGTCGACTTGACCTCGCCGCGCTTGGCGAGCTGGGCCAGGGCCGCGACGACGATCGACGGGGCGTCGACGCCGAAGTGGCGGCGGGCGGCCTCACGGGTGTCCGACAGACCGAAGCCGTCGGCGCCCAGCGAGGACCAGTCCTGCTCGACCCACTGCGCGATCTGGTCCGGGACCTGGCGCATGTAGTCGGAGACCGCGAGGACCGGGCCCTCGGCGCCCTGCAGGGCCTGGCGCACGTACGGCAGACGCTCCTCGCCGCGCAGCAGGGCCGCGTCGGCCTCGAGCGCGTCGCGGCGCAGCTCCGTCCAGGAGGTGGCCGACCAGACGTCGGCGGCCACGCCCCACTCGTCGGCGAGCATCCGCTGCGCCTCGAGGGTCCAGTGGATCGCCGTGCCCGAGCCCAGCAGCTGGATGCGCGGGGCGTTCGCCGGGACGGTCACGCCCGCGGACTCCGCCGTGTTGAAGCGGTACAGGCCCTTGACGATGCCCTCGTCGATGCCGAGGCCCTGCGGCTTCGCGGGCTGCGGCATCGGCTCGTTGTAGACCGTCAGGTAGTAGAAGACGTCCTGGTCCTCGCCCGGCTTGGCCTCGCCGTACATCCGGCGCAGACCCTCGCGGACGATCACCGCGATCTCGTAGGCGAACGCGGGGTCGTACGACAGCGCCGCCGGGTTGGTGGCCGCGATCACCGGGGAGTGGCCGTCGGCGTGCTGGAGGCCCTCGCCCGTCAGGGTCGTGCGGCCGGCCGTCGCGCCGACGAGGAAGCCGCGGCCGAGCTGGTCGCCGAGCTGCCACATCTGGTCGGCCGTGCGCTGCCAGCCGAACATCGAGTAGAAGATGTAGAACGGGATCATCGCCTCGCCGTGCGTCGCGTACGCGCTGGACGCGGCGATGAAGTCGGCCATGGAACCGGCCTCGGTGATCCCCTCGTTGAGGATCTGGCCGTTCTTGGCCTCCTTGTAGTACATCAGCTGGTCGCGGTCGACCGGCTCGTACGTCTGGCCCTTGGGGGAGTAGATGCCCAGGGACGGGAAGAGGCTCTCCATGCCGAAGGTGCGCGCCTCGTCGGGGACGATCGGCACCCAGCGCTTGCCCGTCTCCTTGTCGCGGACCAGGTCCTTGACGAGGCGGACGAAGGCCATGGTGGTGGCCACGTTCTGCGAGCCGGAGCCCTTGTCGAAGGAGGCGAACGCCTTCTCGGCGGGGGCGGGCAGCGCGGGCAGCGGGTGCGTGCGGCGGGCCGGGGCCGGGCCGCCGAGGGCCGCACGGCGCTCCTGGAGGTAGCGGACCTCGGGGGAGTCGGCGCCGGGGTGGCCGTAGGGCACCACGCCGTCGGTGAAGTCGCTGTCCTTGATCGGCAGGCCGAGCAGGTCGCGCATCGTCTTGAACTCGTCCACCGACAGCTTCTTCATCTGGTGGTTGGCGTTCTTCGACGCGAAGCCCTCGCCGAGGGTGTGGCCCTTGACCGTCTGGGCCAGGATCACGGTCGGCGCGCCCTTGTGCTCGACGGCGGCCTTGTACGCGGCGTAGACCTTGCGGGCCTCGTGGCCGCCGCGCGAGAGGTGGAAGCACTCGAGGATCTTGTCGTCGCTGAGCAGCTTCGCCATCTCCGCGAGCGCCGGGTCCTTGCCGAAGAAGTCCTCGCGGATGTAGGCGGCGCCGCGGGTCTGGTACGTCTGGACCTGGGCGTCCGGTACCTCGCGCAGCCGGCGTACCAGCGCGCCGGTGGTGTCGAGCTGGAACAGCTCGTCCCAGGCGGTGCCCCACAGCGTCTTGATGACGTTCCAGCCGGCGCCGCGGAACTGGGCCTCCAGCTCCTGCACGATCTTGAAGTTGGCGCGGACCGGGCCGTCGAGGCGCTGCAGGTTGCAGTTGATGACGAAGGTGAGGTTGTCCAGTTCCTCACGCGCGGCGAGCGCGATGGCCGCCGTCGACTCCGGCTCGTCCATCTCGCCGTCGCCGAGGAACGCCCACACGTGCGAGGCGGAGACGTCCTTGATGCCGCGGCTGGTGAGGTAGCGGTTGAAGCGCGCCTGGTAGATCGCCGACAGCGGGCCGAGACCCATGGAGACCGTCGGGAACTCCCAGAGCCAGGGCAGCCGGCGCGGGTGCGGGTACGACGGCAGGCCGTTGCCGCCGGCCTCCTGGCGGAAGTTGTCCAGGTGGGCCTCGTTCAGGCGGCCGTCGAGGAAGGCGCGGGCGTAGATGCCGGGGGAGGCGTGGCCCTGGATGTAGAGCTGGTCGCCGGAGCCGTCCCCCTCCTTGCCCTTGAAGAAGTGGTTGAAGCCGGTCTCGTACAGCCAGGCGGCGGAGGCGAAGGTGGCGATGTGGCCGCCGACGCCGTGCTTGGCGCCGCGGGTCACCATGGCGGCCGCGTTCCAGCGGTTCCAGGCGGTGATCCGGGCCTCCATCTCCGGGTCACCGGGCAGGCCCGGCTCGGCGGAGGTGGGGATGGTGTTGACGTAGTCCGTCTCGAGGAGCTTCGGCAGCGCGACACCGCCCGCCTCGGCACGTTCCAGCGTGCGCCGCATCAGGTAGGCGGCGCGGTGCGGCCCGGCCTCCCGTGCGACGGCGTCCAGGGAGGCCTGCCATTCGGCGGTCTCCTCCGGGTCGCGGTCCGGGAGCTGGTCGAGCGCGCTCGGCTGGATGGCGTTGGGGTCGGTCATGTCGCCGCCTTCCTCAGTCGAAGGGGGTTCCCTCATCGGCAAGGGTTCGGGGTTGCCCTAGGTCTTTGGCAGGACAGGGCAGGCAGACTTCGGTGGAAGTCCGTCGGCGACTTTAACTCCCTGATCGATGATCGATCAAAGGGTTGAGGTCGAAAACCTCTTGATTCCGAGAAAGTCGGCACCGGGTGCCTTGGATGCGGGCACCCGGTGCCGTGTCGGATCAGGGTTTCCGCAGGTGAGCGCGGGTGTGCTCGACTGCGTTCGAGGGGTGCCCGGCCGGGTCAGGGACGCGGGGCGCAGCCCAGCACATGGGCCTTCACCAGCTCCGCGATCCGCGGGTCCCGGCGCTTGAAGGCCTGCACCAGCTCCTCGTGCTCCTCCGCGTACGACTGCTGCACCGTGCCGAGCCAGCGGATGGACAGGGCCGTGAAGACCTCGATGCCGAGGCCCTCCCAGGTGTGCAGGAGCACCGAGTTGTCCGCCGCGCGGACCAGCTCCCGGTGGAAGCCGACCGTGTGGCGCACCTGGCCGGTTCCGTCGGCCGCGCGGTCTGCCTCGTAGAGGGCCAGGACGTGCGGCTCCAGGGCCGAGCAGTCCCCGGCGAGGCGTTCCGCCGCCAGCTCCGCCGCGATGGCCTCCAGACCCGCCCGGACCGGGTAGCTCTCCTCCAGGTCGGCCGCGGTCAGGTTCCGCACGCGTACGCCCTTGTTGGGGGCCGACTCGATCAGCCGCAGCGACTCCAGCTCACGCAGCGCCTCGCGCACCGGGGTCTGGCTGACCTCCAGCTCGGTGGCGATCCGCCGCTCCACGATCCGCTCGCCCGGCTGCCAGCGCCCGCTGACGATTCCCTCCACGATGTGCTCGCGGATCTGTTCGCGCAGCGAGTGGACGACGGGCGCGGTCATGAGGGCTCCTTCGGGAGGGCTGACGTTTAGACAATACGGCGGGTTCGCTCCGCGGGTAGGGCGTGCGGGGGCGCTTTGGCGCAGGTGAGACGAGGCTTACACGGCGTGAGCGAGGGCTCGGCGCCCGGCGCTCCGGGAGGTTCCGGTCCCCCTCACCGCAAAGGCGACGCCCCGCCCGGGAAGTCCCGGACGGGGCGTCGTACGTCCTGATGAGCGATCAGAGGCCCAGCTCGACCTCGAACTCGCCCGCCTCCAGGATCGCCTTGACGGCCGTCAGGTAACGGGCCGCGTCGGCGCCGTCGACCAGGCGGTGGTCGTAGGAGAGCGTCAGGTAGGTCATGTCGCGGACGCCGATGACCGTGCCCTCCTCCGTCTCGATGACGGCCGGACGCTTGACCGTGGCACCGATGCCGAGGATCGCGACCTGGCCCGGCGGCACGATGATCGTGTCGAACAGCGCGCCGCGCGAACCGGTGTTGGAGATGGTGAAGGTCGCGCCGGACAGCTCGTCCGGGGTGATCTTGTTGGCGCGGACCTTGCCGGCCAGCTCCGCCGTGGCCTTGGCGATGCCCGCGATGTTGAGGTCGCCGGCGTGCTTGATGACGGGGGTCATCAGGCCCTTCTCGGAGTCCACCGCGATACCGATGTTCTCGGTGTCGAAGTAGGTGATCGTGCCCTCGGCCTCGTTGATCTTGGCGTTGACGACCGCGTGGGCCTTCAGCGCCTGGGCCGCCGCCTTCACGAAGAACGGCATCGGGGAGAGCTTGACGCCCTCGCGCGCGGCGAAGGAGTCCTTGGCCTGGGCGCGCAGGCGCATCAGGCGGGTGACGTCGACCTCGACGACCGACGACAGCTGGGCCTGCTCGTGCAGCGCCTTGACCATGTTGTCGCCGATGACCTTGCGGATGCGCGGCATCTTCACGGTCTGACCGCGCAGCGAGGAGACCTCCAGCGCGGGCGCCTTCTTGGCGGCCGGGGCGGCGGCAGCGGCCGGAGCCGGGGCAGCGGCGGCCTTCGCGGCCTCGGCGGCCGCGAGGACGTCCTGCTTGCGGATGCGGCCGCCGACGCCGGTGCCCTTGACGCCGGCCAGGTCGACGCCGTTCTCGGCGGCGAGCTTGCGCACCAGCGGGGTCACGTAGGCGCCCTCGTCGGTCGCCTGGGTGGCGGTCGGCGAGGTGGGCGCGGCCACCGGGGTGACCGGAGCCGGGGCGGGCGCGGCCGGAGCCGGGGCGGCGGCCGGCGCGGCACCGGGGGCGCCGATGAC
>NZ_JAJSZC010000356.1:0-5212 GCF_036815105.1 Streptomyces sp. IBSBF 3136 | reverse complement strand
GGGCCGGGCTCGGGGGCGGGCGCCGTGCCGTGCAGCACCGTGCGGTGGGCGTCGCGCAGTTCGGGGCCGGGGTCGATGCCCAGTGCGTCGGCGAGGCTGTCGCACGCGGTGCGGTAGGCGTGCAGCGCCTCGGCGCGCCGTCCGGTGGCGGCCAGGGACAGGATCAGGCGGGCGAGGAGCGGTTCGTCCAGCGGGTGCGCGGCGGCGGCCCGGCGCAGATCGGCCAGCACCAGGCCCGGCAGGCCCGCGCGCAGCGCCGCGTCGGCGGCCTCCCGTACGGTGGCGAGGCGTTCGCGCTCCACGGCGCCGAGCGGCAGCCGCGCCCGCACCTCCTCGGATATGCCGGAGGCCACGGGTCCGCTCCACACGGCCAGCGCTTCGGCGAACAGCTCGGCCGCCCGGGCGGGCGGGCCCGCGGCGGCGGCCCGCGCGGCGGCCTCCCGCAGTTCCCGGAACCGCACGAGGTCCAGGTCGTCGCCGTCGGTCAGCAGACGGTAGCCGCCCGCGCCGCGCACCAGCCGGCTGCCCGCCGCGCGGGCGGGCAGCCCGGGCTCCAGCAGCCGCCGCAGGAGGCCGACATGACGGCGGACGACGTTGACGGCCGTACGGGGCGGCTCACTTCCCCACAAGGTGTCGACGATCTCGGGGACGGTGACGTGCTGACCCGCCCTGAGCAGCAGAAGTGCCAGCAGCGCCTGGGTCCGGGGGCCACCGAGGTCCAGTTCACGCTCCGCCCGCCGGACCCGTACGGACCCGAGCACCGCGAACCGCACCGCGCCGTCCCCCGACATGCCGCACCCCTTCGGTCGTACTCCCCGGAATCGACCCTAATCCATCGATGATCCAGGAGTTCGATTACCGAGAGTTACAGATTCGCGGGTCCCGCGGAACACGCGTCGATTCCCTGTGCGAACTGTGCAACCTTTCGCGATACCAGCGTGTCTCACCACATAACAGCACTGATAGACCAAGGGGGACATCATGCGACGAATATGGGCGGCGATGGCGGCGCTCGTGCTCGCGGGCACCGGCTGGGGCGCGGCGGCGGCGACGGCGGACGCCGCACCGGCGGCCACCGCGCGGGCAACGGCCTGCCCCACGGGCTGGGGCAGCGGCGACAAGGGCGGTGACGCGACCGGCGCCGTACCGCTCAAGGACATCAGGACGGGTCGGCACGCCTGCTACGACCGCATGGTCTTCGACGTGCCGGGCGGCGGCTCCTCCCTCGGCTACCGGGTCGGCTACGTCGCCCGGCTCCACTCGGACGCCAGCGGCCGTTACATCCCCGTCGGCGGCGGAGCCGTGCTCGACGTCCGAGTGGGCGCACCGAGTTACGACCCGGAGACGGGCGCCCCCACGTACCCGGGACGGGTGGGCCGCACCCTGCCCGGCGTGCACCTCGCGGGCTACCGCACCTTCCGGGACGCCCGGTTCGCGGGCAGCTTCGAGGGCGAGACACAGATCGGCCTCGGGGTCCGCGCCCGCCTGCCGTTCCGGGTGGTCCGGCTGCCGGGACGGCTGGTGATCGACGTCGCCCACACCTGGACCGGCAGCCGCTGAGCGCGGGTCGCGGCGGCGGGGCTTGCCGCCCGCCCCCGACTCTGGTTGGGTACCGGCGCCGCACCCGCACCGGGCGGGTGGGGCCGGAAGGGCGGGCGGCGTGCGCACGACGACAGGGCAGGACACCAGGGGCCCGATGCCCGAAGGGCTCGGGCAGGCGATACGCGGGACCGCCGGCGACATCGCCGCGCTGCTGCGGGGCGCGCGCGACACGGCGGCCCCCGTACCGGGGTCGGAGTGGACCGTCGGCGAGGCGGCGGCCCACCTGGCCCTGGCCAACGAGTTGATGGCCGACCTCGCCGCCGGGCGCGAACGCCCCTACGGCGACGGCACCCCGCAGAGCCTCGCCGGGGCCAACGAGCGGTCCCTCGCCTCCTTCGCCGAGCGCCGGGCCGAGCCACTGGCGGCGATGATCACTGAACAGGCCGAGGCGTTCCTGCACGCGATGGCACCGCCCGCCGCCGAAGGGGCCGACGGCACCGGGGACACCGACGGGGCTGCCGGTGACAGCGGAGCGGACGGGGCCGAGGGGACCGACAGGGCCGAGGGGACCGACGGGGTCGAGGGGACCGACGGGGTCGAAAGGACCGACAGGGTAGACGACGCGGGGGCGGTGCTCACCACTCCCCTGGGCCCCATGAGCCGCGACGTGCTCGCGTCCTACCTGCTCACCCACATGCTGGGGCACGGCTACGATCTCGCCCGCGCCCTGGACCGCCCGCACATGATCGACCGGACGCGGGTGGGCCTGTGCATGCCGTTCATGCGCGCGGTCATGCCGCGGGTGGCGGACGCCGCGGCCACCGCGGGGCTCACGGCCCGCTACACGATCCGGCTGCGCGGCGGCGAGACGTTCGGCGTGTCACTGGCCGACGGCACGGTGCGGATCACCGCCGGGCCGCCGGACGGCTCGGACTGCACCATCCTGATCGAGTCCACGGCCTTCCTGCTCGTCGCGCTGGGTCGCCGCGACCCCATGAGGGCCATCGCCCGGGGTCAGATCGTCGCCTGGGGCCGCAGGCCGTGGCTCGCGCCCCGCTTCCCGACCCTGTTCAAGGCGCCCTGATCCGGCTCACTCACTCCGGTGAGCGGGTGGCACCGAAGTACGTCTCATGGGTCCAGACGTGGGTGCACGACGGGCACTGCAGATGGAGCCGGCTACCGGTGTTGGAGAGCAGGTAGCGCCAGTGGCCGTGGCACGTTCGCCCCTGCTCGCAGGCGGCGCAGCCACGGCGGTCGTCGCACCGCGGGCAGTCCACCCAGGCGCGGCGCCCGATGTCGGCCTGCGGGTCAAGCGGCAGCATGCCCGCCCCCGCGGCGCGGAAGCACTCCGGCCGCGACCAGTTCGTCGTACAGGCGCTGCTGCTCCGCGTCGAGGCCGGAGTACAGCATGTCGTAGGCCTCCTGCTCGCCGCGGAGCGCCTCGACGGGGTCCCAGTCGGGGCCGAGGGCGGCCAGGACGTGGGTGCGCCGGAGCATCTCGTGGGAGGTCAGGTCGACGGTGAACTCGACCGGTTCGGAGCCACCGGGGAGGGCAGGGCCAAATGAGGACATACGACCGAACGTAGGCAGGGCCGCGCCGCCCCGGCAAGGGTGGGTGGGAGAAGTCACAGCAGGCGGGCGCCCCTGCGGCGGTCACTTCAGGATGTTCACGGCCCGCGCCACGACCAGCACCACGGTCACCAGGGAGACCGAGGACTGCAGCATCATCAGCATCTTGGCCCACCGGGACAGGGGCATCACGTCGGTGGGGCTGAAGGCGGTGGAGTTGGTGAAGGACACGTACAGGTAGTCCAGGAACGCCGGCTCCCAGTCCGGTGGCGCGGACTCCGGGCTCTGCATCTGCACGAAGAGGAAGTCGGCGTACTGCCGCTGCCCGAGCACCCGCGCCATGGGGCCGCCGCGGTCCCACTCCCAGTACCAGAGGGCGAACACGATCACGTTCGTCAGCCAGATACCGCCGCCGGTCAGCAGCAGCGGCACCGCGTCCGTCCCGGCGCGACCCGCCACCAGGTCGGCCACGAGCCGGACCGCGGCCCAGCCGTTGGCCAGGCTGATGACGCCCATGAGGGCGAGGCCCAGCCAGCGCAGCCAACCCGTCCGGGGCTCGACCCGGTGCGGGTTGGCCGCGACCAGACCGGCCAGCAGCACCAGCTCCAGCACCGGGAGCACCCAGTACGGCTGGAGCGCGAGCCGGTGCGGCAGCATCAGCTGGAGGGCGACCGCCAGCAGGATCACGGCGGTCACCGCCCAGCGCGGCTCCCCCCGTGTCACCCGCCGCCAGGCGGGCACCAGATCCCGCTCGCCGCTCTCCAGCACCCGCTCGATCCTGGCCAGCCGGCCCCCGGCGTCACCCATGTCGTCGTGCGTCATGGCGAGGATTGTCCCGGGGCGGGAGGCGTCGCTGGACGCGGGGGGCTGCGCCGCGGGCCGGCGGCCGTGCGGCGCGATAGCCGCCCCGCGGACTTGGGCCGTACACCGGACCGGAGACCGTGCCGCGGGCAGGAGGCTGGACTGCGGGCCGCAAGCCGTACCCAGCCGCAGGCCGCACCACGAGCCGCAGGCCAGGCACCACCCGGGCCGCAGGCCGTACCCAGCCGCAGGCCGCACCGCAGCCCGCAGCCCGTGCGTTGGCCGAGGGTTCAGCCGCCGATGATCTCGGTGAACCGCTCGGCGTCGATGTTGCCGCCCGAGGCGATGATGCCGATCCTGCTCGGGAGGTCGCCGAGGCGGCCCGCCAGGAGTGCCGCGAGGCCGGTCGCGCCGCTGGGTTCGAGGACGATCTTCAGACGCTCGAAGGCGAACCGCATGGCGTGGACGATCTCCTCGTCGCTGACCAGCGCGATGTCGTCGACCAGGCGCTGGTTGATGCCGAAGGTGAACTCGCCGGGGGTGGCCACCGCCTGGCCGTCCGCGATGGTGCGCGGCACGGGGATGGTGACGCGTTCCCCGCTCTCCAGGGAGCGCTTGGTGTCGTCCCCCGTTTCGGGCTCCACGCCGATCATCCGGATGCCGGGGTGCAGCGCCTTGGCCGCGGTGGCGCTGCCCGCGATGAGGCCGCCGCCGCCCACGGGGACGAGGAGCACGCCCAGTTCCCCGGTGTCCTCCAGGAGTTCCAGCGCGGCGGTGCCCTGGCCGGCGATGACGTGAGGGTGGTCGTAGGGCGGGATCAGGGCCAGGCCCCGGTCCTTCGCGAGGGCCTCGCCGAGCGCGGTGCGGTCCTGGGTGTACCGGTCGTACGTCACGATCTCCGCCCCGTATCCGGCCGTCGCCCGCGCCTTGGAGCGGGGGGCGTCCTCGGGCATCAGGATGACGGCGCTGGTGCCCAGCTCCCGGGCGGCCAGGGCGGTGGCCTGGGCGTGGTTGCCCGAGGAGTAGGCGGCGATGCCCTTGGCGAGCTGCTCGGGGGCCAGCCGGGCCGCCGCGTTGTAGGCGCCGCGGAACTTGAACGCGCCGATCCGCTGGAAGTTCTCGCACTTGACGAAGACCTCGGCGCCGACGAGGGCGTCGAGCGTGCGGGAGGTGACGACGGGGGTGCGGTGGGCGATGCCCTTGAGGCGGGCGGCGGCCTCTCGGACGTCGTCGAACGTTACGGGCGAAGCTGCGGCCATGACGGGTCCTTGCGGTGAGGGAGACGGGGCGGGTGCGGGGC
>NZ_JAJSZC010000355.1:0-5252 GCF_036815105.1 Streptomyces sp. IBSBF 3136 | reverse complement strand
CCCCCCCCCCCCCCCCCCCCCCCCCCCCCCCCCCCCCCCCCCCCCCCCCCCCCCCCCCCCCCCCCCCCCCCCCCACGACCGGCATGCCTCAGTGGTGCTGTGGAACCGGCGCGGCCGTGGCGTGCCCGTGCGCGGGGACGGGACTCGGCGCGGCCGTCGGGCGGCCGTGGCCGTGCGGCCGCGTGGGGGCGGGCGCCGGTGCCGGGGCGGCCGTCGTCCCGCCCGGGACGGTCGGGACCGGCGAGGGCGCGGCCGAGGCGGGCCGCGTCGTGGTGGGGACGGGCCTCGGTGTGGTCGGCACCGGCCTCGGGCCGCCCGGGTGGGTCGGCGAGGGGACGGGCCTCGGGGCGGCCGTGCGCACCGGGGAAGGCACCGGGGACGGCGTGGCCGTGCGCGTCGGCGTCGGAGTGGCGGTGTGGCCGGTGCGGGACGCGGGGTGCGTGTCGCCCTGGACCGCCTGCGCGGTCACGGTGCCGGCGACGGCCAGGGCGGCGCCCACGGCGGAGACCCCCAGGACGGCGCGCAGCCGGCGTATGCGGCGAGGACGGGGGACATGGTGTGCGGACATGGGTTCCTTCGAATCGCTCGGGTCGGACATCGGTCGGAAGTGGAGGCCTCCACCCCGACAGACGTCCGGCCCCGGGCGAGGTTGCGGGTGACGGCCGATCAATTTCCTCCGCGCCCGGCGCACGGCCCGCACCCGCTCCGGGGGCCCAGACCCCAGGGCCCCCGGGCCCCTGGGATCAGCCCAGCCGCTTCAGCAGCTCCTCCGCCACCGGCGCCGAGGAGGCCGGGTTCTGGCCGGTGATCAGGTTGCGGTCGACGACCACGTGCGGCGCCCACGGCGCGGCCGTCCGGACGTCGACGCCGGCCTCGGTCAGCCGGTCCTGGAGCAGCCACCGGACGCGGGGGGCCAGGCCGCCCTGCGTCTCCTCCTCGTTGGTGAAGGCGGCCACCGGACGCCCGGCGAAGGCGTTCGCCCCGTCGGCGCGCACCGCCGCGAGCAGCGCGGCCGGACCGTGGCAGACCACGGCGAGCGGCTTGCCCGAGTCGAGGGCCGCGACGAGCAGCCGACCCGAGTCCTCGTTCACGGCCAGGTCCTCCATCGGCCCGTGCCCGCCGGGGTAGAACACCGCGGCGAAGTCGTCGAGGTCGACCTCCGCCAGCTTCACCGGCTCCCGCAGCTCGGTCATCTCCTCCAGGCCGCGGGCGATCTCGTCGGCCCGGTCCCGGCCGCCGTTGACCTCGGCGGCGAGGCTCGCCCGGTCGACCGGCGGCAGCGTGCCTTCCGGCGTGGCCACGACCACCTCGTGCCCGGCGGCCTTCAGGGCGCGGTAGGGGACCACGGCCTCCTCCGCCCAGAAGCCGGTGGGGTGCTGGGAGCCGTCGGCGAGGGTCAGGCGGTCGGCGCCGGTCAACACAAAAAGGATCTTCGACATGGGTCATCTTCTCCCGGAACGTGCGGCTTACGGGAAAGAACCTAGGCGAGCCGACCCATAGGCAACCAATGAAGTCATGCATGCCAGACATTGGATCTCCTATGGGTCGCCCAGGTCCCGGGGCGCGGAATACTCGGCGGTGTGGACACCCCCTCGCTCGACCTGAACCTCCTGCGCACCTTCCTCGCGGTCTACCGCTCCGGATCCTTCACCGGCGCGGCCCGCCTGCTGGGCCTGTCGCAGCCGACGGTGACGACACAGATGCGCACGCTGGAACGGCTGAGCGGGCGGGAGCTGTTCGAACGGCTGCCGCGCGGGGTCACCCCGACGCAGGTGGCCGACGAGCTGGCCGCCCGGATCGCGTCGCCCCTGGACGAGCTGGCCGCCGTGGCCGGCCCCGACCCCCTGGAGGGCGCCCGCCCGGAGCCCGTCCACCTCGCGGGGCCCGCCGAGTTCCTGTGCACGCAGGTGCTGCCCGCCCTCGCGCCGCTGGTCGCGGCGGGCGTACGGCTGCGGGTGGCCACGGGGCTGACCGAGCCGCTGCTGGACGAACTGCGGGCGGGCCGCCACGATCTGGTGATCGCCACCACGCGCCCGCGCGGCCGCGCGCTCCACGCCGTACCGCTCGGTGACGAGGAGTTCGTGCTGGTCGCCGCCCCGGTCTGGGCCGAGCGGCTGGCCGGCCGGCTGTCCGCCGAGGGCCCGGCCGCCCTGCAGCCGGTTCCGCTGATCACCTACGCCGAGGACCTGCCCATCGCCCGCCGGTACTGGCGGCACGTCTTCGGCCGCCGGCTGTCCCGCACGGCCGCCGTCACGGTGCCCGACCTGCGCGGGGTGCTGGCGGTGGTGGTCGCCGGGGCGGGGTTCTCCGTCCTGCCCCGCTATCTGTGCGCCGAGGCGCTGCGGTCCGGTGCGCTGGTGGAACTGCTGGAACCGGAGGACGCGCCGATCAACACCGGTTTCCTCGTCCAGCGCCCCGGCGCCTCCGACAACCCGGACGTGGCCCGCGTCCGCGAACTGCTGGTGCGGGAGGGGCGGACCTGGTGAACCCGGCCGGGCCGGTCCGGGGTCGTCGCCGCTCCGGACGGCCGGGGGCCGCGCGGGCGCTACCGGGTGAGCGGGTGGGACATCTGGTACGCCGGACTGCGGTCGGCGCCGTCGCCGATCTCGGTCAGCACCTCGTCCAGTTCCATGAACCACTCCCAGGCCGCCCGCCCGTCGGCACCGGCCGGCAGGGCGACGACCAGGTCCTCCAGTTCCGTGACGCGCTTGTTCTTCCAGACCTTGTCGGCGAGGCTCACCAGCAGGTCCTCCGCGCCGGTGCCGGGGGCGGTCCAGGAGGCGTGCGTGCCGGCGAACCGGGCGAGGCCCGGCTCCACGCCGTGCCCGAGCAGCAGCTCACGGCCCGCCTCCTCGTGCCGGGCACCGGGGTCGGACAGCTCGGCCGGGTGCAGGGCCTTGCCGATGTCGTGGGTCGCGGCCCCGAACAGCACCGCCTCCGCGTCCAACTCCAGTTCCGGGCATCGTCGTCGCACCCACTCGACCAGTCGGGCCGCCACGTCGTGCACCGCCCGCAGGTGGGCGACCAGCCGGGGCGGGGCGTCGACGCCGGCCGGCAGCTCGGCGGCGCGCCCGGGGAGGGGACGCAGCGGTGGATCGGTCTCGCCCGTCGCGATCGCCTCCGCGCTCATCGCTGTCACCGCGTCAGCGTCTCACCACCGCCGAACCGGCACACCGTCCCACCCCCTCGCCCTCCCGCGCTCCCGTTCTCACACCCTCACCCCCTCACCAGCCGCCACTGCTGGGAGGCCGCGACGCCGGCCGTCCGCTGCACGACGGCCGCGCCGTCCGCGGTGCCGGCGACGTCCAGGGCCTTGCCGCTGTGGCGGTTGACGAGCCGCTGGTAGCCGTCGCCGGCCGGCTGGACGCTCCACTGCTGGGCGCGCGTGCCGTCGTGCGCTCGCTGGTGCAGGGCGGTCCCGTCGGCGGTGGACGAGCGCGGCACCTCCAGCACCCTGCCGCTGTGGAGGCTGGTCAGCTTGGTGTGTCCGCCCGAGGTCGTGGCGATCCAGCGCTGGTCGGCGCCGGTGTCCGGGGCCCGGCCGACGACCGGGGCGCCGTCCGCCGTCGAGGCGCCGCGCACCCCCATCGCCCGCCCGGTGGCCCGGTTGAGCAGCCGGAAGGTGCCGCTCGGCGACGGCGCGGGGACGCGTGCGGCGCCGCGCAGCACATTGCCCTCGGTGGTGAGGTAGTTGGTGGCGTAGTCGAAGCGGGGCGTGCCCGACCACAGCAGGTAGAAGTACTTCATGTTCTCCGAGAACCAGTAGCCGGGCGTCAGGTCGCCGCGAGTGACGGGCGTCGTCCGCAGGTCGGCCACGATCGTGTAGCCGTTCGCGGTCCGGCAGTGGGCGCGTTGCGCGTCCCACAGCCACCGGGCGCGGTCCCGGTAGACCTCCTTGCCGGTCAGCAGCCACAGGAACAGCGCGGAGTCCGCGTACTCGGGGCGCAGCCGGTACTGCGTGCTGGTGGCCGCGAGCGTGGCGGGGTCGATCGTCTCGGGCGGCACCGGGAACCGGGTCAGGGCGGCCGCCCACGAGGAGTGGTAGGACTCGCCCGCCCCGAGGTCACCGCCCTGCCCGAGCAACCCGGCGTAGAAGGCGGCCAGTTCGGACTGGCCGTGCCCGGTCGTGGCCCCGCTGCGCATGTCGGCGGACCGGAACCACAGCCGCCCGTCCCGGGTCTCCCCGAGGTGCCGCAGGACGGCCGAGGTCAGCGTCCGGTACCAGCCGCGGATCTCGGTGTCGCCGAGGAACTGGTAGGCGTCCCAGAGGTATTCGAAGTACGAGTCCACGGGCGGGTCCACCCGGGCGGTCGGGTCGGTCCAGACGCCGGTCTCCACGTTCAGCGTCGTACCGACGAGGTCCAGCGCCGAACGGCGTTCGTAGGGTGCCCGCAGCGCCTTCTTCGCCGCGTCGAGGTACCTGCGGTCACCGGTCAGCCGGGAGAGGCAGCCGAGTTCGGTGATGTTGCTGCCGATCTCCGCGAGCGGCACCTGCCTGCCGCTGACGGCGCCGGTGCGCAGGTTGACGTACCGGTACGGCGCCCCGGTCGGCGAGGAGGTGAAGGCGGGCAGCAGCCGGTCCGCGAGATCGCGTGCCTTCGTCAGCAGGACGGGGTCGCCGGTGCAGTGGTGGCCGGAGAGGAGCCCGCCGACCAGCCGGATGATCGCCTCGAACACATGGATGTTCGCGTCGCGGTCGAAGTCGAGGCGGGTGCCGATCCAGGAGACGGCGGCGTCGAGTTCGCCGTCCAGCTCCATCAGGAACAGGGTGTCGAGCGACTCCACGAGGGTCAGGCCCAGTGGCACCGAGTCGATGAAGAACTCCGAGCCGGTGCCGCTCACCGGGTGCAGTTCGTCGCGGCCCCAGGCCAGGCGCCGGTAGGCGGTCCAGGCGGTCAGGAACTCCTGGCGCACGTCCTCCGCGAGCGCGGGATCGGCGGGGCCGGGCGCGGCGGACGCCGGCGCGGCGCCCGGCCCGCCCAGCGCGCAGAGCGCCGCGGTCGCGCCCGCCGCCGAACGCAGCAGGGCGCGTCGGGTGAGCCGGGTGCTCGGCGGACCGGCCGGGTGGCCGGGAGCGGGAGGTGTCGCCATGAGGGGTCTCCGTGCGGGGGTCGGGACAACGATGTCCGGGTGAGGGGATCGGTGGCCGTCCGGGTGCGCGATGCGGCGCCTCGCGGGCGTCGGCGGGAACGGGCGGCACGGTCAGGGGGGGCGGCGGGCGGGCGCGAGCCGGCGCGGGCGCCATCGGAAGG
>NZ_JAJSZC010000354.1:0-5299 GCF_036815105.1 Streptomyces sp. IBSBF 3136 | reverse complement strand
GTCGGCAGTCGGCAGTCGGCAGTCGGCAGTCGGCAGTCGGCAGTCGGCAGTCGGCAGTCGGCAGTCGGCAGTCGGCAGTCGGCAGTCGGCAGTCGGCAGTCGGCAGGAAACGATCAGCGGACGGCAGCGGAAACGCGGCGGTCGACTGTGGACAGCCGACGGCGGACTGTCGCCGGTCGACGCTCGGCAGTGTCCCGTCGCCCGTCGCCCGTCGCCCGTCGCCGGTCGACAGTCGCCGGTCTGCGGCCGACGCTCAGCGGACCGCCGGAACGAGTGCCGCGCGGCTCGCCGGCCGGTGGTCGAGGACGTGCCCCACGGCGTCGGCGACAGCCAGCAGGCCCGCTTCGTTGAAGTGCAGGTGGTCACCGTGGTCGTAACCGGGCAGGAGCCGCTGCGGGTCGGCGGGGTCGCGGAGGGCGGCGTCGGCGTCGGCTACAGCGTCGAAGGCGCCGCCGGTGCGGATGAAGGCGTTGACCTGTTGCCGTAGCGCCTCGCGGGCCGGGTTGAAGAGGCGGTGGCCGCGGTACGGGGTGAGCGTGACGCCGATGACCCGGATGCCGCGGGCGTGGGCGCGGGCGACGAGTGTGCGGTAGGCGTCCGTCAGGGCGGTGGGTCCGGTCAGTCCCGGGGTGTTGATGTCGTTGATGCCCTCGAAGACGACCAGCACCCGCACGCCGGCCCGGTCCAGGGCGTCGGCGCCCAGGCGGGACAGGCCGCTCGGTCCGACGTCGTCGCGCAACAGGCGGTTGCCGGAGATGCCGGCGTTCAGGACGCCGAGCCCGCGGGCGCGCAGGTGTTCGGCGAGCCGGTCGGGCCAGCGGTGGTCGGCGTCGGTGGTGGCGCCGATGCCGTCGGTGAGGGAGTCGCCGAAGGCGACGACGCTGCCGGTGGCGGAGCCGCGGACGTCGACGCCGGTGACGTAGTACCAGGAGCCGGTGGTGGTCGTGTAGGCGGCGCCGGACTCGTCGTGCGCCCGGCCGGCGCCGGCCCGCGCCACGTAGCTGGTCTGCATGGCCTGGCGGTGGAAGGTGGCCGGGCCGTCGTCGTCCGGTGTGTGGACGGTGACCAGGAGGTCGGCGCCGGCCCGAACGGGCAGCGGAACCGGGTCGGTGAGCAGGTCGTGGCCCGGTGCGACGGTGGTGGTGCGGGAGCCGTGGAAGGTGGCGGTGCGCAGGGTGCCGGGCGCGGCGTCGGGTCCGGCGGCCCGCCGCAGGGCGACGGTGACCGCGCCGAGCCGCAGGGGCGCGGTGCCGAGCCGGTTGCTGAGCCGGACGCGTACCGCGGTGCCGCCTGTGCTGAGGTGGACGACGTTGCGGATGGCGGCCCCGGGCAACGCGGGGGTGGTGCCGGAGGGGGCGGTCTCCCAGGTGCCGGTCCAGGCGCCCTGACGGAGAACGGGGGCGGCGGGCGCGGGTACGGCGGGTGCCGCCGCTCCGGGCGGCCGGACGGCCTGCGCCGCGGCGTGTGCCGTCGTGCCGGGCAGCACCGCGAGCCCGAGTGCCGCGATGACCCGTACGGTCCTGCCCATAGGTGCGCCCGCCTTCCGTGACCCGTCGCAGGCGACCGTGTCACATGGCCACCCCGTCGCCGCGGACCGCCACCGCCGCGCCACCCGCCCGGCCCAACGCGTTCGGCCGGGCCTGGCCGCGCCCCGCTGGGCGGCAGGCGCGATCAGGCACGTCGCCGCCGTCGGCGACCCGCTCATGTCAGCCAACTGACAACGATGTCCGTCCGGTGTGTAGACACGGGGAAATCCGTCGTGCTGTCATGCGGAACGGCCGCATTACAACGTTGTACCGAGTGGTACCGACCGCACTGGCGCGATCCCCGCAGAGACTCAGCCGCATGCCCGACGCGCTCGCGAGAGCGCCGCCGTCCACCCGTGGAGCGTGCCGTGCACCCATCGATTCCCAGATCCCTCCCCCGGACGCGGAGCACCACCGCAGTTCGCCTGATCCCCTGCCTGGCCCTGGCGTTCGGCCTGCTCGGCGCCCCCGCCGCCACGGCGCAGGGCGCGAAGGAGCCGGTGCGCGCCGCCGCCTCGGCCGTCGTGGTGTCCGACGCGCGCTTCGAGGTCCTCTCGCCCACGCTGATACGGACCGAGTACGCCGGGGACGGCAAGTTCGAGGACGACGCCACCTTCGACGCCGTCGGCCGCGACGCCTTCCCGTCGGCGCCGTACACCTCCTCGGTGAAGGACGGCGTCCTGACCATCACGACCAGCGCGCTGACGCTCCGGTACGACGTGGGGTCGGGGCCGTTCGACGCGGACAACCTGAGGGTGCGGCTCAAGGCGGGGCGGTCGTCCGTCCTCGCGTCACCGTGGCAGCACCGCACCTGCGCGGCGGGCGCGTTGTGCGAGGCCGAGGACCAGGTGTACGACGGGCCCGGACTGGCCACCGATCACCGTGACTTCACCGGCAAGGGGTTCCTGGCCGGCTTCGACGTCGACAACAACTCGCTGTCCACGGACGTGCGGGCACCGTCGGCCGGTACGTACGAGTTCGCCGTGCGGTACGCCAACTCGGCGGGCGGCGACGGAAAGCACGAGACCCGGACGCTCGGTCTGAGCGTGGACGGTGGCGCCGACCGGCGGCTCCGGCTGCCCGAGACCGGTGACTGGAACACCTGGGCGGTGGCACGGCTCGCGCTGCCGGTCGCCGGTGGCCACCACACCGTCCGGCTGCACCGCGCCCCCGGCGACTCCGGCAACGTCAACATCGACAGCGTCGCCCTCCTGACGCCCGGCGCCGCGTTCCCCTCGCGGGCGGCGGCCGCGGTCCCCGGTTGCCGCTTCGGCACCGCCTGCGAGGCCGAGGAGGCCCGCTCGGCCGGCTCCGCGCAGATCGCCACCGACCACGAGGGGTACGCCGGGTACGGCTTCGTCGCCGAGCTCGACCAGGGCGCCGGTCTCGTCGAGCCGGTGTCGGGCGTACCTGCTGACGGCATCTACCTCCTGCACCTGCGCTACGCGAACGGCACCGGGAGCGACGGCCTGCACCGCACGCGGAGCGTCGAGGTCTCGGCGGGAAGCGGACCGGCCCGCACCCTCGACCTCCCGGCGACCGACGGCTGGGACGCCTGGAAGACCGCGTCCGTGCCCGTCGACCTGCGGGCGGGAACCCAGGACATCGCCCTGACCTGCCCCGACGCCGACAGCTGCCACGTCAACGTGGACACTCTCGCGCTGACACCCCGCGCGCAACCGGCCCCCGCACCGCACCTCGCCCTGGGCGGCTACCGCCGCAGCCTCGACGGGCTCGACGGCGATGCCGACCCCACGCCCTGGACCACCCCCGGACTGCTGCACCGGGACGGCTGGTACCTGCTCGACGACACCGCGTCCGCGGCCTACGACGCCGGGACCGGGAAAGCCGCAGCACGTCCCTCGCACGGCGCTCAGCCCTACCAGGACGCCTACCTCTTCGGCTTCGGGCACGACTACCGGCAGGGCCTGACCGACCTCGCCGCGCTGACCGGCCCGTCCGCGCTGCTGCCCCGCTGGGCGTACGGCGTGTGGTACTCCGAGTACATCGACCGTACGGCGGCCGACTACGAGAACACCGTCGTCCCGGCGTTCCGGGCCGCGAACGTGCCGCTGGACGTGCTCGTCACCGACACCGACTTCAAAGCGCCGAACACGTGGAGCGGCTGGAACTTCGACCCGGAGAAGTTCCCCGACCCGAAGGGCTTCTTCGACTGGTCGCACGACCAGGGGCTGGCGAACACGCTGAACGTGCATCCCGGCATCCTCGGCGGCGACCCGCGGTTCGCCCAGGCCCAGGCCACGGCCAAGGGCAAGCTGGTGAAGGGCGGTTGCGCGGCCGCGGCCGGTTCCGACTGCTACACCTTCGACTTCGGCGACCCCGACCAGCTCAAGGCGTACCTCGACCTGCACCGGCCGATGGACCGCGCCGGCAACGACTTCTGGTGGCTGGACTGGTGCTGTGACACCTCACGCTCCTCGCAGGAGGGCGTCACACCGGACGCCTGGATCAACCAGCAGTACGCCGACCTGACTTCGGAGACCGGCGGCCGGGGGTTCGTCCTCTCCCGCGCCTACGGGTCGCTGCAGGCCGGGGGTTACAGCGCGGGGGTCGGGCTGCCCACCGGGCCCTGGGCCGACAAGCGCACCACCATCCACTTCTCCGGGGACACCACCTCCGACTGGGGCACCCTGCGCGCCGAAGTCGGCTACACCCCCGGCGAGTCGGCCGCCACGGGCCTGTCCGCCGTCAGCCACGACATCGGCGGCCACAACGACGGCTACGGCATCCCCGGTGCGGAGACGTACGTCGCCGGCGGCACGACCCACCGCACCACCAAGCTGCCCGACGACCTGTACGCGCGCTGGGTGCAGTTCGGCACCTTCCAGCCGATCGACCGCCTGCACAGCAACCACAGCGACCGGCTGCCCTGGCAGTACGGGCCCCAGGCGCGGGCGTCGGCCGAGAAGTTCCTCAGGCTGCGCGAGGCGCTCGTGCCCTACACGTACAGCCTGGCGCGCGAGGCCAACGCCACCGGCGTCCCCGTCGTGCGGGCGCTGTACCTGCAGTACCCGGAGGAGGAGAACGCCTACACCGAGGCGGGCAGCGAATACCTGTACGGGCCCGACATGCTCGTGGCCCCGGTCACCCGGCCCGGCGACCGGACGACCACGCCGGTCTGGTTCCCGCCCGGCCGGTGGACCGACTACTTCACCGGGGCGAGCTACACGGCACCCGCCGGCGGGGCCACGTACGACATCACCACCACCCTGGACACCATGCCGGTCTTCGTGCGCTCCGGCGGCATCGTCGCCACCCGGTCCGCGGACGTTCCGGGCGACGCCCGCAGCACCTCGAGCGGGCTCACCCTCACGGTGGCCCCGGGCGGTTCGGGCACCTTCTCCCTGTACGACGACGACGGCAGCAGCACCGTCTCGAAGCGGGCCGCGACCGTGCGGGCCCGCTACTCGGAGCAGGCGTCCTCCCGCCGGCTGACGATCGGAGCCGCTCGCGGCACGTTCGCGGGCCAGGCGGACCGGCGCCGGTGGACCGTGCGCTTCCTCGACGTGCGGCGGGCCCCGACGACGGTGACGGCCGCGGGCAAGCCACTGCCGTCGTCGGCCTGGTCCTGGGATCGCGACCGGCACACGCTCCAGGTCACCCTTCCCTCGCGGAGCACCCGCACGGCGGTGACCGTGACCTGTCGCTGGCGGTGAGCGGGCGCTCGCGGTGACCGTGACCTCGTCGCTGACCGCCGTCGCCTCGCACCGGCCCCGGCACCCGCCCCCGTCCTGTTTGTTATAAACATAAAC
>NZ_JAJSZC010000353.1:0-5305 GCF_036815105.1 Streptomyces sp. IBSBF 3136 | reverse complement strand
CCCCCGCACCCCACGACGACCACCCCCTCGCCTCCTTCGTCCTGCGCGTCAACGGAGCCGACCGCCCCGTCACCGACGCCTGGATCGGCGAGTCCCTGCTGTACGTCCTGCGGGAGCGGCTCGGCCTCGCCGGCGCCAAGGACGGCTGCTCGCAGGGCGAGTGCGGAGCCTGCAACGTGCAGGTGGACGGGCGCCTGGTGGCCTCCTGCCTGGTCCCCGCGGTGACCGCGGCCGGCAGCGAGGTCCGCACCGTCGAGGGCCTGGCCACCGACGGGCAGCCCTCCGACGTGCAGCGGGCACTCGCCCGGTGCGGCGCCGTGCAGTGCGGCTTCTGCGTCCCCGGCATGGCGATGACCCTGCACGACCTGCTGGAGGGCAACCCCGCCCCGACGGAGCTGGAGACCCGGCAGGCCCTGTGCGGCAACCTCTGCCGCTGCTCCGGCTACCGGGGCGTCCTGGACGCCGTCCAGGAGGTCGTCGCCGGGCGCGAGGCGCACAGCGCCACCGACGCCGGGACGGACGTCGACGAGGCGCGTATCCCGCACCAGGCGGGGCCGGGCTCCGGCGGCGTCAATCCGTCGGCGTTCGACGCGCCGGGGGTCTTCGACAGTCCCGGCACATTCGGTACACCGGGAGGGCACGACCAGCACTACGGCCAGGACGGAGGCCAGGGGTGAGCAACGAAGCGGCCACCGCGACCACCGCGGCGGAGTCGGTCCCCGCCGCCGAACCGCTGCCCCACGGCCTCGGCGCCTCGCTGCCGCACGCCGACGCCCGGGCCAAGACCGAGGGCACCTTCCCGTACGCGGCCGACCTGTGGGCCGAGGGCCTGCTGTGGGCGGCCGTCCTGCGCTCCCCGCACGCGCACGCGCGCATCGTCTCCATCGACACCACCCACGCGCGCGAGATGCCCGGCGTACGGGCCGTCGTCACCCACGAGGACGTGCCCGGCACCCCCGTCCACGGCCGGGGCACACCGGACCGCCCCGTGTTCGCCTCCGAGGTCGTGCGCCACCACGGCGAGCCCATCGCCGCCGTCGCCGCCGACCACCCCGACACCGCGCGGATGGCCGCAGCCGCCGTCATCGTCGAGTACGAGGTGCTCGACCCGGTCATCGACCCGGAGCAGGCCTTCGAGGCCGAACCCCTGCACCCCGACGGCAACCTGATCCGGCACATCCCGCTGCGCCACGGCGACCCGGACGCGCTCGGCGAGGTCGTCGTCGAGGGCCTGTACCGCATCGGCCGCCAGGACCCGGCCCCCATCGGCGCCGAGGCCGGCCTCGCGGTGCCGCGCCCCGACGGCGGGGTCGAGCTGTACCTCGCCTCCACCGACCCGCACGCCGACCGCAACACGGCCGCCGCCTGCTACGGCCTGTCGCCGGAACAGGTGAAGATCGTCGTCACCGGGGTGCCGGGCGCCACCGCCGACCGCGAGGACCAGGGCTTCCAACTCCCGCTCGGACTGCTCGCCCTGCGGACCGGCTGCCCGGTCAAGTTCACGGCCACCCGCGAGGAGTCCTTCCTCGGCCACGCCCACCGCCACCCGACCCTGCTGCGCTACCGCCACCACGCCGACGCCGAGGGCAGACTGGTGAAGGTCGAGGCGCAGATCCTGCTCGACGCGGGCGCCTACGCCGACACCTCCGCCGAGGCCCTAGCCGCCGCCGTCTCCTTCGCCTGCGGCCCCTACGTCGTCCCCAACGCCTTCATCGAGGGCTGGGCCGTACGCACCAACAACCCGCCGTCGGGCCACGTGCGCGGCGAGGGCGCCATGCAGGTCTGCGCCGCCTACGAGGCGCAGATGGACAAGCTCGCGAAGAAACTGGGCGAGGACCCGGCCGAACTGCGCCTGCGCAACGCCCTCGCGACCGGGGACGTCCTGCCCATCGGCCAGACGGTGACCTGCCCGGCCCCGGTGGCCGAACTCCTGCAGGCGGTACGCGACTTCCCGCTCCCGGCGCTGCCGAAGGACACCCCCGAGGACGAGTGGCTGCTGCCCGGCGGCCCCGAGGGCGCCGGCGAGCCGGGCGCGGTGCGCCGGGGCGTCGGCTACGGCGTCGGCATGGTGCACATGCTCGGCGCCGAGGGCGCGGACGAGGTGTCCACGGCGACCGTCAAGGTCCACGACGGCGTCGCGACGGTGCTGTGCGCGGCCGTGGAGACGGGCCAGGGCTTCACCACCCTCGCCCGCCAGATCGTCCAGGACACGCTGGGCATCGACGAGGTCCACGTCGCCCCCGTCGACACCGACCAGCCCCCGGCCGGTGCGGGTTGCCGCGGCCGGCACACCTGGGTCTCCGGCGGCGCGGTGGAACGCGCGGCCAAGATGGTCCGCACGCAACTGCTCCAGCCGCTCGCGCACAAGTTCGGCATGTCGACGGAGTTGCTGCAGATCACGGACGGCAAGATCACCTCGTACGACGGTGTCCTGTCGACCACCGTCACCGAGGCGCTGGACGGCAAGGAGCTGTGGGCCACGGCCCAGTGCCGCCCGCACCCCACCGAGCCGCTGGACGCCGAGGGGCAGGGCGACGCGTTCGTCGGCCTCGCCTTCTGCGCGATCCGCGCGGTGGTGGACGTCGACATCGAACTCGGCTCGGTCCGGGTGGTGGAGCTGGCCGTCGCCCAGGACGTGGGCCGGGTGCTGAACCCGGCGCAACTGGCCTCGCGCATCGAGGCCGGCGTCACCCAGGGCGTGGGCATCGCCCTCACCGAGAACCTGCGCACGCCCCGCGGCCTGATCCGCCATCCCGACCTCACGGGTTACGCCCTGCCGACCGCGCTGGACGCGCCGGACATCCGGATCGTGAAGCTGGTCGAGGAGCGGGACGTGGTCGCGCCCTTCGGCGCGAAGTCGGTCAGCGCGGTCCCGGTGGTGACGTCCCCCGCGGCCATCGCCTCGGCGGTCCGCGCGGCGACCGGGCGCCCGGTCAACCGGCTGCCGATCCGCCCCCAGGCCGCGGTGGTGACGGGCCAGTGACGCAGCGGTCCGAGGAGGAGCGCGAAGTGCCGCGCGAGGAACCCCGATACGAGGCGGCGCCGGGCGTGGGCAAGCTCGCCCTGTGGATCCTGCTGTTCGCGATGGCCGCGCTGGCCGTCGTCCTGGGCGGCGTGTACTTCACCTGACGCGCGTCCCGCTCCACCCGAGGGTGGTCCCGGTGTGCGCCGGCACGCAACGGGCCCGGGCCTCCCTGCGTCCTTTCCCCCGAGGGGCGTTGTCAGTGGTGCGGCGTACTGTGCGGAGCAGTGACGGGCACCTGCCCGCGGACGCCATTCGACGACGTCCGCACACAGTCACGCACGGGGAAGATCGCGGGGGAGCGATGAGCACGACCGACGCCGGGGTCCCGGCGATCACGCTGACCGAGGCGGAGCTGGACCGGTACGTCACGCACCCGCCGACGCGCGGCCTGCTCGCCGGGCCCGGCGTGCCGGCCCGGACCGACCTGCTGACCTTCTCCCCGCTGCGCACACACGGCCTGCGGACCCTCGGCGACGCCACGGACGGCCCGTTCCGCCTGGCGGAGGAGCTGCGCGGCCGCCTGGTGATAGGCGAACTCCTCAACCCCGCGGGTATGGAACGCGAGTCGATCCTGCTCGACGGCCGCACGGGCGAGCTCACCACGGCCTACCTCTTCGAGCCGGCCGAGACCCGCCCGTTCGCCCCCTCGCTGGCCACGCTGCTGCGCTTCGCCGCGGTCACGGAGGAACTGGCCGGTCTGCGCGGCCGCTTCGCCTCCCTGGCCGGCCAGTACGGCCCCAGGACCGTCACGGAGGCCTCGCGCCGCCTCCTCGCCCTCTTCGCCGAGGGCACGGACGGCCGGGTCCCGGCCTACTGGAAGGCGGCGGCCCTGATCCGCCCGCTCGCTCTCATCGCCGGCCCCGGCACCGGCTCCGGCCTCACGCTGGACGTCCCGGCCCGCCTCCTCGACCAGGAGTTCGGCCACGGCCGGGTGACGCGCCACGAGGAGGTCGACCTCCCCGCCACCCTCACCCACGAGCCGACCCGCCGCTTCCTGCGCGAGACGGGGCTGCCGGAGGAGGCGGTCCTCTTCCACGCCGAGACCGACGGCCCGCTGCGCACCCTCACCGAGTTCTCCGCCGCCGAGTCGGCCGCCGACTGCTCCGAGCCCTCCACGGACGGCCTGCCCGCCCACTCCGACCACCTGATCCGCCTCGGCCACCTGGTCGAGGACAACAGCCTGGTGGTCGACGGCAGAACGGGCGCGGTCCTCACCTACTGCGCGCCGGAGGCGACGCTCCACCCGCTGAACACCGACGTCTCCACGCTGGCCTTCACGCTCTGGCTCCTGCACCACGAGCGCACCATCGACGAACACCTGTCCCGCGAACTCACGACCGACGCCTACGACCAGCTCGCCGCGGCCATGATCCAGACCCTGACCTCGGTCGACCCCACCGCCGTGGCCCCGGCCACCGACTGGCACTACTGGACGGAGCTGTTCCAGGACGAGGCGGGCGGCGTGCTCTGACGCCCCGCTCGGCGCGAGGCCTACCACTGGGGCAAATGGGTACAAATCTACATAAGCGCAGGAGAAGTCCCGCACAGCGCGGCTGCCCGGGACTTCGGCCAGTCAGGCCGTGTGCGGCATGCGTCGGTCGGCTGGTCCCGCCCTCCTCTCGCCGAAGGGATGCGGGTCATGAACGAGGAGACGACGAGTTTGCCCTCGGAGCAGCCACACCCAGGGGCGCCGCACCCGACGGTCTCGGGTGATCCCGCTCCGCTGGGCCTGGCGGGTTTCGCCCTGACCACCCTGCTGCTCTCCTTCATCAACACGAACCTGCTCAAGGAGGCCGCCGCGATCATCCCGGTGCTGGCGCTCGCCCTGTTCTACGGCGGCTTGGCCCAGTTCATCGCCGGGCTGTTCGAGTTCCGCCGCGGCAACACGTTCGGCGCCACGGCCTTCGTCTCGTACGGCGCCTTCTGGCTGTCCTACTGGTGGCTCGCGCCGCGCCTCGAGGTCGTCGGCGGCGCCCACAACGCGCTGGGACTGTTTCTGCTCGGGTGGGGCGTCTTCACCGCCTACATGGCCGTCGCCGCGCTGCGCGTCAGCCTCGCCGTCCTGGCCGTGCTCGTGCTGCTGACGATCACCTTCGTCCTCCTGGCCATCGGCGCCTTCCAGACCGGGCTGCCTCCGCACACCGTGACGGAGGTGGGCGGCTGGTTCGGCATCGCCACGGGCCTGGTCGCCTTGTACACCTCGGCGGCCACCGTCATCAACGACACCCACGGCCGCCCGCTGCTCCCCATCGGCCCCCGCCGGCCCGGCCACGGCGGCCT
>NZ_JAJSZC010000352.1:0-5317 GCF_036815105.1 Streptomyces sp. IBSBF 3136 | reverse complement strand
CCGCGGAGGTGGTGGCGGTGGACGTGGGGGTGGGCGCGGAGGTGACCGTGCCGGTGTCGGTGGGTGTGGAGGTGTCTGCGCGGCGGTCCCGGCCCGCGGGACCGGGGGTGTCCGCGCGGCGGTCGTCACCTGTGCGCCGGTCGGTGCCCCCGCGCCGGTCGAGGCCCGTGCGGCGGTCCACGCTCGTGCGGCGGTCGGGGCCGGAGCCGGGTGCCCCGCCGGCGGCCGTGCCGGGACGGGTGTCGGCGTCCGCCAGTTCGCGGGCGAAGTCACGCACCAGGTCGTGCGGGGCGTACCGGCCGTACGCCGTCTCCTCCAGCAGGGCCACGTCGACCAGCCGGTCCAGCGCGGCCTCGGCGCGGCGCGCGTCGGTGCCGGTCAGGCGGGCGACCAGCGGGGCGCCGTAACTGGGCAGGTCGAGGGCTCCGATGCGGCGCAGCACGAGGGCCGCGTCCCGGTCGGCCTCGCGGTCGGCGGCGGCTAGTGCGTCATGGGCCACCGCGAGGGAGCGGCGGACGCTCAGGTCGTCGTACTCCAGGTGGCGCAGCCGGCCCCCGGTGTCGGCCAGTTGCCCGGCCAGCACGTCCGGGGTGAGGGCGCGGCGGGCGGCCAGCCGGGCGGCGACGACCCGCAGCGCCAGCGGCAGCCTGCCGGTCAGCTCGACCAGCGCGTGACCGGCGTCCAGTCCCTCGCGGCCGCTCACGGCCCGGAGCAGCGCCGCGCTGTCCTCGCCGGTCAGCGGGCCGAGCGGGAGGCGCAGGGCGCCGTCGAGGGCGGTCAGCGGCGAGCGGCTGGTGACGATCACGGCGCAGCCGGGGCCGGCCGGCAGCAGGGGGCGCACCTGGGCCGCGCTCGCGGCGTCGTCCAGCACCAGCAGCATGCGGGCGGGGGCGAGCAGCGAGCGGAGCAACGCGCTGGCCGCGTCGGGGTGTTCGGGGATGGTGCGGGGCTCGGCGCCGAGGTCGCGCAGCAGTGCGGCGAGCGCCTGTGCCGAGGTCAGCGGGCCCATGCCGGGGGCGGCGCCGTGCAGGTTGACGTACAGCTGGCCGTCCGGGAAGCGTTCCCGCAGCCCGTGGGCCGCGTGCAGCGCGAGGGCGCTCTTGCCGACCCCGGCCATGCCGCTGATCACCGCGAGCCGGCTCCGCCGCTCGGCGAGGCTCCGGTGCAGTTCCCGGTGCTCGGCGGCTCGCCCGGTGAAGTTGGCCGGTGGTGGGGGGAGTTGAGCCGGCGCGGGGGTACGCGTGGCCGGTGTGCCGGAGGCGGGTGACACCGGCCCTTGGGCCGTACGGACCGCCGCACCGCCGGTGGCCGGGGAGGCGGGCGCCGGTGCGGACGCTGACCTGGGTGCCGGTGCCGGTGCCGGTGCCGGTGCGGGTGCGGGTGCGGACGCCGGCACGCACGCGGCTGCGGCAGCCCCTCCCCGGCCCTCGCCGTTTCCGTCGCCCGGCGCGGAGGTTCCCCTGGCGATCGTCGCGGTGGCGACCGGTCCACCGACCTCCGGCCCACTGACCGACGGCCCCCCGACCAGCGGCCCACCGACGACGACCGTCCCGGCGGCGGCCTCCCCCGGCACGCGGCGGACCGGCACCGCGTCCTCGGTCCGCGTCCCCTGGCCCTTCGGCGTATCCGAGGAGCCGCGCAGTACTTCCACATGGGCCCGGCGGACGGCGGGTCCGGGCTCGACGCCGAGTTCGTCGACCAGGCGGGCGCGCAGATCGCGGTGGACGGCCAGGGCCTCGGCCTGACGGCCGGTGCGGTGCAGGGCGAGCATCAGCTGACGGTGGTACGCCTCGCGCAGCGGATGCTCGGCCACCAGGGCCGCCAGCTCCGGGACGAGCCCGGCGATCCTGGCTCCGCCGAGGGCGAGTTCGGCGTCGTAGCGCCACTCCAGCAGGAGCCGCCGCGCCTCCTCCAGGCGCTGCACGAGGGCGTAGCCGCCGAAGTCGGCGGGAAGCCCGCTGAGCGGTGCGCCGCGCCAGAGCGACAGCGCGGCCGTACAGGGGCGCACGACTCCGGCCCAGTCGCTCCGGGCGTGCGCGGCGCGCGCCTCGGCCACCAGGGCTTCGAACACGTGCACGTCCAGTTCACCGTGGTCCACCCGCAGCAGATAGCCGGGGGCGACGGCCCTGAGCCGCTCGGGGTCGTCCAGGAGCCGGCGCAGCCGGGTGACGTGGTTGTGCAGGGACGCCTGCGCGGAGACGGGCGGCGCCCCGCCCCACAGGGCGTCCTTCAGCGACTCGACGGACACCACCCGGCCCGCCTCGAGCAGCAGCGCCACGAGCAGGGCACGCACCTTGGGGCTGCCGATGGCCCGCACGCTGTTGTCGGGGGTGTCGCCGGGGACGCCGGCGTCGCAGCCGTCGTACGAAATCCCGTACGGCTGTCGGTCGTACAGAACGGGCGGTCCCAGCAGCCCGAACCGCAGCTCGTACCGCCGCATCACGCCGCCCACTGCCTTCCCGCACGGTCTTGTCGTGACCGCGCCGCGCGGCGGGCACCTGCCCGCCGTTCCCTGGCGGAATTCCGCCCCGTCCACCACAGTTTCCCGCCACCGCGCATCTGCCGGTCGCGACCGGATTCCGTTAAAGTTCCGGCTGCCGTCGCCCGCCGTCCGGCGACTTCCGGCCAGCCGGTCGACGACCTGCGGACGAACCGTTGGCCACATGTTAGCGATCCGTTGGCGGGCCCTGATGTGATCCTTTCATCGGATCCGGCCCGACGGCGCACGCGTCAAGACGCGTAACTCGGGGGAGTGTCGCCGCAGGCCAGGTCCGGGGACGTTGTAGGGCCCCGGTCGTCGGAGGTGAGCGACCGGGGTCCTGTCCCGTACCCGCACCCCGCCCGCGACGCCGTACGCTCAGATGACGGGCGGGCGCCCGAGGCGGGTCAGCCGCCACACCGTCCGCCAGCGCATCGGCCGCCGTTCGCCCGCCGGCTCCCGCAGCCCCTCGGCGAACCCGCCGAACCAGGCCCGCAGCCCGGCCGTGGACCGGGTGCGGGCGAGGGTGAGCAGCAGCCACACGCCGAGGTGCACCGGGATCAGCGGCAGGGGCAGCCGGCGCCGCGCGAGCCAGACCCGGTTGCGGGCGTTGACGCGGTAGTAGATCGCGTGCCGGGCCGGCGAGGTCCTCGGGTGGCGCAGGAGCAGCTCGGGGGCGTAGAGGATCTTCCAGCCGGCGTCGGCCGCCCGCCAGGCGAGGTCGGTCTCCTCGTGCGCGAAGAAGAACTCCGCCGGCCAGTCCCCCGTCTCCGCCAGCATCGCCATGCGGAAGGCGTGGCCGCCGCCGAGGAAGCCGGTGACGTAACCGCCGCGCAGTGGATCCGACTTGCCGACCCGGGGCACGTGCCGCTGCTGGGTCTCGCCGTGCTCGTCGGCGATCCGGAAGCCGACGATGCCGAGGCGCGGGTCGGCGGCGTACAGCTCGCGCACCCGGCGCAGCACGTCGGCGTCGGCGAGCAGACCGTCGTCGTCCAGTTCGACCACGACGTCGACGTCGCCGTATTCGCGGAGCCGGGCCAGGGCCACGTTGCGCCCGCCCGGGCAGCCCAGGTTCTCCTCGACGTCGATGGTGGTGACCTCGCCCGGCAGGGACAGCCGCCGGGCGAACTCGGGCAGCCGGCAGCCGTTGCCGACGATCACGATCCGGGCGGGGGCGACGTCCTGCTTGGCCACGGACTCCAGCAGGGCGTCGACCTCGGCGGGCCGGTTGCCCATGGTCACCACGGCGACGGCGATCCTCGGCTCCACCACGTCCCTCACCCCGTCCGGGCTGTGGCGGCACCTGCGTCCGGACCGCGCGGCGCTCGCCGTTCACCAAGATGTTGCCTCAGCGGCGGGGGTTCACCTGACGTGGATTCACTTTGCGGTCCCTTTGCTGTGGTTTTGTCCCCTCGCGGTCCAACGTCGCCCAGCAGATGGGTCAACCCGGGTGGCTGCCGCCTCGACATGGCCCCAATACTCCTGGCAGGAGTGCAGAGTCATTGCCCCGCTCCGGCCCGGCCCCTCCCCACGAGGCCTGACACGGCGGAGCCGCATTGGCCGCTCCCGACCCCCTCACGCTCGCCACCGGCCGTCCGTTCCTCCGTTCGGGGAATGCCGCGGTCCTCTCCCCCCACGACAGGAAAGGCATCGACATGTCACGTTTGGCGCATCGGGTGCTGCATCGAGTCCGTCCGGGTGTCACCGCGGCCGCCGCCGTCACCGCCGCGCTGACCGCGGCCCTGCTCCAGGCGCCGGGCGCGGCCGCACAGCCGGCGTCCGCGGGCGGGGCCGGCGGGGCCGGTGACCTCCGGCAGGGCGGTGCGCCGTCGGGCATCAGCACCCTCACCGACAAGATGGCGTTCCCATGGGGGATCTCCTTCCTGCCGAAGACGGCGAAGGCGCTGGTGACCGAGCGGTACACGTCCGCGGTGTGGCTGCTCAGGTCCGACGGCACCAGGACGAAGGTGGGAAAGGTCCCGAACACCGTCGCCGACGACGGTGACGCCAACGCCGCGAGCGGCGGGCTGCTGGGCGTGGCGACCTCGCCGACCTGGAACGGCACGACGGACAAGGACGTGTTCTTCGTGCAGACGACCACCGCCGGCACCCGGGTCGCGAAGATGCGCTTCGACGGCACCTCGCTCAGCGGGTACACCGTCGTGCTCGGCGGCATCAAGTTCCACGGGGACCACAACGGCGGCGGCATCGCCTTCGGGCCCGACGGCTACCTGTACGTCACCACCGGCGACGCCCTGGACAAGACGACCGCGCAGGACAAGAACTCGCTCAACGGCAAGATCCTGCGCATCACCAGGACGGGGGCAGCGGCACCCGGCAACCCCTTCGGCAACCGGGTGTACAGCTACGGCCACCGCAACGCGGAGGGCCTCGCGTGGGACTCCCGGGGCCGGCTGTGGGAGGCCGAGATCGGGGGCTCCGAGTGGGACGAGCTGAACCTCGTCGAGAAGGGCGGCAACTACGGCTGGCCCACCTGCGAGGGCAACTGCTCCACCGCGGGCATGAAGAACCCCAAGTCGGTCTGGAAGCCGGAGGCGGGAGGCGTGCCCGCGCAGGTCGCGATCGTCAACGACGTCATCTACGTCTCCACGCTGCGCGGCGAGCGGCTGTGGCGGCTGCCGATCGACGCGACCGGCAAGGCGGTCGGGACGGGGACGTCCTACTACAGCGGCGCCTACGGCCGACTGCGGGCGCTGGCCAAGGTGCCGGGCGCGGACCAGCTGTGGCTGGGGACCAGCAAGGGCCCTGCCCAGGACAGCATCTACAAGATCGACATCCGCTGAGCCGTCTCCCCCTTTCCCCTCCCCCTCCCCGCCC
>NZ_JAJSZC010000351.1:0-5328 GCF_036815105.1 Streptomyces sp. IBSBF 3136 | reverse complement strand
CCGAACTCCCCGAGCAGCTCGACGACCTGCCGCGTTGGGGCGGGGTGGGGGGCGCGCCCCCACACCCCGTGTTCTCCCCGCCCCCGCCCCGCGGGCCGCGGCGCCGCCCGCGGCCCCGGCCCGGACCCGCCGCGCGCCCGCACGGCGGCGAGCCGACGGCGCCGGTGCTCGCCGTAGCCGAGGAGCGACACCCCGACGGCCAGCTTCGCCCCGAGCGCGGCCGTGGAGGGCGGGGACCTCGGGGGCGGCGGCTGCCCATCCGTCAGCAGCAGGACGACGGCGATGACCGTGACCAGGCACGCCAGCCAGCTCAGCAGGAAGACCAGCCCCTTGCGCGCCCCGCCGGTGGAGGCCACCACCAGCACGAAGGCCATGAGGGGCAGCGGGTCGAGCGTGATCGCCAGAGCGATGAGCAGCAGGTCGAGCACCATGGGGACCCCCACCGGTCGGGAGACCACGAGCGTAAGCAGCGGGCGTGCGGACGACATCTCGTGGCGGCCACAGGGTGAAGCGCGCGGCGGGAGGCGCGCGCACCACGGGGTCGCCCGTCCGGGTCCGTCCAGCGCGCGCGGCGAGCGGGGTGCTGAGGCAATGGGAGTGATCCGTCACCGACCACCCCGGAGGGCCCCGTGACCGAGCCGCCCGTCCCCGAGTCCCCGGGCCCGCCCGAGCGTGACGCCACGGCGCACGGCGGAAGGGGCGAGGCCGGCGCGGGCGGGGCCCGGCCGCACGGGAGCGGGGCCGCCGGACGGGTCGCGCGGAGCACCGCCTCCGCCGTGCTGATCGTGCTGACCTGCATCCTCGTCCCCGTGGCGCTGCTCGCCACCTGGGTGCACGACATCGCGCTCGACACCGACCGCTACGTGGCGACGGTCGAGCCGCTGGCCACCGACCCCGCCGTCCAGGACGCGGCGGTCCACCGGATCACCGAGGCCGCGGGCGCCCACGTGAACGGCCCGCAGGTCGCCGGGGACATCGCCTCCTGGCTGCAGTCCCAGGGCCTGCCGCCGCGCGCCGCCGACGCGCTCAGCCGGCTCGGGCCGCAGATCGACTCCGCCGTGGACCAGGCCGTCACCAAGATCGCCACCCGTGTGGTGCACAGCGACGCCTTCGCGACGGTGTGGACCGACGCCAACCGCGCCGCCCACAACGCCGTCGTGCACGCCCTGACCGGCAAGGGCCGCGGCGCGGTCGGGGTCAGCGACGGCACGGTCACCCTCGACGTCGGGACGGCCGTCGACCGGGTCAAGAACGAACTGGTCGACGCGGGCCTGAAACCCGCCGCCAAGATCCCCCAGGTGAACAAGCAGCTGGTGCTGTTCCAATCCGACGAACTCGCCAAGTTCCGCAAGGGGGCGCGCCTCCTCGACATCGTCGGGAACTGGTTCCCGGTGATCGTCGTCGTCCTCGGCGTCGCCGGTGTCCTCCTGGCCCACCGGCGGCGCCGGGCCCTGGCACGCACCGCGCTCGGCGCCGCCTTCGCCTGCCTGGTGGTGGCCGTCGCCCTGATCGTGGCCCGCCACTACTACCTCGACCACCTGCCGCCCCAGGTGCAGTCCAAGGCGGCGGCCTCGGCCGTCTTCGACACACTGCTGCGCTTCCTGCGGGTCAGCCTGCGCACGGCCATCGTCCTCGGCGTGGTCATCGCGCTGGGCGCCTACTTCGTCGGGCCGGGCCGGCTGCCGGTGGCCGTCCGCGGCGCCTCCGACCAGACCGCCGACTCCGCCGCCCGCTGGGCCGCCGCCCACCACGTCAGCACCGGGCGCGTCGGCGCCTGGGCGCTGGCCTACCGCCGGGCCGCCGCCCTCGGCGTCCTGCTGATCATCGCCCTGGTCTTCGCGCTCTGGAACCACCCGACCGTCCTCACCGTCCTGCTGCTGGTCCTGGTCCTGCTCGTCGTCCTGGCGGTGCTCGCCCTGCTGGCGGCCGGCGGCCGCGTCCAGCTCGACGCGGTCCGCCGGGCGCCGGGGCCGCCCGGGGACGCGGCCTGACACCGGCGGCCTCCGCGTCGGGCCCGGCACCGGCCGCCGGGCGGCGGTGACCGGACGGGCCCGGCACCGGCCACGGGCGGGCGGCGACCTGATGACCCGGCGAGACCCGAGGGACGTATGGGACGTATGTGGGGCCCGGTCGTCCCTGTGCGAACCGGGCCGTTGCCTGCGATGCTGATCGAGTAGTGCGCCGTCCATGGCCCGAGGGACAGGGGTGGTGACCGTGGCTGCACAGCACGACGACGGAACGCGGGAACCGGCCGTCGCTTATGTCGATCCGCTGGGGGAGCCGTACCTGCAGACGCGGTTCGCCCTGCCGGTGCGGCCCGCGACCTTCCTGCGCCGCCCGCGGCTCGCCGCACATCTCGACCGCGCCCTGCGGACACCCCTGACGATGGTCAACGGCTCGGCCGGGGCGGGCAAGACCCTGCTGGTCGCGGACTGGGCCGCCCGGCTCGGACAGCCGGTCGCCTGGTTCACCAACGAGGCCGGTGACCAGGGCGGCGGGATGTTCTGGGCCTATGTGCTCCAGGCCCTGCGCGCCGCCGGCGTACCGCTGTCCGCCGAGGTCGGCTGCCCCGCCGACGCCAACCGCGTGGACCACCGGCTGCTGGCCCGCCTCGCCGACGAGCTGAGCGGCCTCGAGCGGCCCGCGCTGCTCGTCCTCGACGAGTTCGACCGGGTGACCACACCGGGCACGGCGGAACAGGTGGAGTTCGTCCTCCAGCACGCCGGCGCGGGACTGCGGCTGATCCTCGTCACCCGCACCGAACCCCTGCTGCCGCTGCACCGCTACCGGACCGCCGGGACCATGACCGAGATCCGGGACGCCGAACTGGCCTTCACCACCGAGGAGGCGGCCGAGTTCCTCGACCTGCACGGCCTGCGGCTCACCGCCGAGGCCACCCGCGCCCTGGTGGAGCGCACCCGGGGCTGGGCCGCCGGCCTGCGCCTGTGCGCCATGGCCGCCCAGGAGGCCCCGGACCCCGAGCGCTACCTGAAGGACTTCGAGGCGGGCCGGAGCACGGTCGCCGACTTCCTGCTCGCCGAGGTGCTCAAACGGCAGCCGCCGCACACGCAGGACCTGCTGCTGCGGGTCAGCGTCGTCGAGCGCTTCTGCCCCGAGCTGGTGGCCGCGCTGACCGGCCGCGACGGGGTCGAGCCCATCCTGGCCGAACTGCACGGCCAGAACGCGTTCGTGGAGGACCTCGGGCACTCGTGGTACCGGCTGCACCCGCTGTTCGGCGAGATCCTCCGGGCCCATCTGCGGGTCCGCTCGCCCGGGCTCGAACCGGAACTCCACCGGCGGGCCGCCCGGTGGCTGCGGGCCTCCGGCTGCCTGCCCGAGGCCCTCGGGCACGGCGCCGCCGCCGGCGACTGGGACTTCACCGCCGGGGCCCTCGTCGACGACCTCGCCATCGGCCAGCTGTTCACCGGGCTGCGCGCCGACGACCTCGCCGAGCTGTTCTCCCACATGGGACCCGAGGTCACCAGCGCGGCGGCGGACCTGGTGCGCGCGGCCCGTGACCTGTCCGAACGCGACGTCGACCGCGGCCTCGCCCATCTGCGCCGTGCCGAGGAGCGGATGGCCGCGCACGCCCCCGACGCGGCCGGGCGGCTCAGCTGTGTGCTGCTGGAGTCCCTGGTGGCCCGGCTCACCGGTTCGCCGGGGCGGGCCGAGGCGGCCCTGGCGACGGCCGAGGAACTGCGCGGCGAGGTCCCCGCCCAGCTCCTGGACAAGCACCCCGAACTCATCGCCCTGCTGCTCACCCACCTGGGCTCGGCACGCCTGTGGGCCGGCCGCCTCGACGAGGCGAGCACCGTTCTGTCCGAGGCGGCCGGGTGCCCCGGCGGGGCCTCCACGGCGCTGCCCCGGGAGGACTCCCTCGGGCACCTGGCACTGATCGACTACCTCAACGGCTGGCTCGGCCGGGCGGAGCGCAAGGCGCGGGCGGCGCTCAGCGAGACGGAACAGTTCGGGCTGCCCCATCCCCCCGGTTCCGGGCTCGGGCAGCTGGTGCTCGCGGCCGTGGCCGTGGACCGCGACGACCTGGGGCAGGCCCAGACCCTGCTGGACGAGGCGCCCGGCCCCGGCGCGGGCCCGCCCGACCCGGTGACCGCCGCCGGCCGCTCCCTCGCCACGGCCCGGCTGCTGCTCGCCCGCGGCGAGCCCGGGGCCGCGGCGGCCGCGGCCGACCTGGCCGTACCGGCCCTCGTCGGCTCCCCCTGGGCCGAGGTCCACACCGCGCTGGCCGCCTCCGCGGCCCACCTGGCCGAGGGCCGGCCGGACAGCGCCGCGAAGGTGCTCGACGACGTGGCCTGCGACGGGGAGCCCGCCCTCGTGGCCGAGATCGCCTGGGCCCGGCTCGCCGCCGGGGACCGCGGCGCCGCGCTGGAGCTGCTGGACGGGCTGCGCCCGCGCGACCGCACCGGCCCGGGCGTGACGGTCCGGGCGGCGCTGGTGCGCGCGCGGGCCGCCCACGAGGCGGGCGACGTGGCAACCGCCCGCAAGCTGCTCGCCCGGGCCCTGCTGGAGGCGCGCCGGGAGCATCTGCGCCGCCCCTTCCTCGAAGCCGGGCCGCGCATCCGCCACCTGCTGGACGCGCCGCCCCTGCAGGCACTGGCCGCGGGCTGGCTCACCCCCGACGCCCCCGCACCGCACGCCCGGCCCGGCACGGACGCCGAGCCCCCGACGCTGGTCGTCGAGGAGCTGAGCGGACGCGAGCGCGAGGTGCTGCGGCGGCTGGCGCAGATGATGTCCACCGAGGAGATCGCCGCCGACCTGTACGTCTCGGTCAACACCGTGAAGACGCACCTCAAGAGCGTCTACCGGAAACTCGGTGTGAACCGGCGCGCCGACGCGGTCCGCCGGGCCCGCGAGCGCGGCATCCTGTGACTCCGGGACCCGCCGCTCCGGACACCGCCGGGACGGGCCCGCGGCCGGTTCACCTGTGCCGGGTGAGGTCCGCCGCCCCGGCGCGGCGCAGTCTCGTAGACGAGACCGCAGCCGGCCCGCGGCGGGAGAACGGGACATGCGCTACGAGATCCGCGTCGATGGACTCATGTCGGAGACCCTCACCAGGGCCTTTCCCGAGCTGGAGCACGTCATGATGTCCGGCCAGACGGTGCTGTTCGGGCCCGTCGTCGACGAGGCGCACCTGTACGGTCTGCTGATCCGCTGCCAGTCGCTGGGACTGCGGGTGGTGGAGATGCGGCAGCTGCCGGAGTGAGCCGGGCGGCGGTCCGGTGAGGCCGACCGCGGGCCCACCGTCATCGCCCGCCGCCCCAGGCACCGCCCGGGCCCCAGGCACCGCCCGGGCCCCAGGCACCGACCCGC
>NZ_JAJSZC010000350.1:0-5516 GCF_036815105.1 Streptomyces sp. IBSBF 3136 | reverse complement strand
GAGCGGGGGCCCGCGGCCGCAAGGGGGTGGGGCCACTGCTGACGCCGGCGGTGAGACGAGTGGTCCGGTGTCGTCGTCGGATGGGGGACGGCGCTACATGGCTGCTTGAGGGGGGTCCGGTGCCCGCGTGCGAGGGCGACGGGGGCGGCCGCGGCGCCCGCGCGATCGGCGGGTTGGGGCCGCCCTCGCGGCGAGACCGCGGCAACGCCTCTGCGTGCGGTTACCAGTAGTGACGTCGGCCGCCGACGGCGTGTCCGACGGAGCCGAGGAGGAACAGGATGGCTCCGATGACGAGCAGGATGATCCCGATCGTCCACAGGATGCCGATGTGCAGGATGAACCCGACTATGAGGAGGATGACGCCGAGGGCAATCACTGGGCCCTCCTAACTTTCCGGCCGGCGTGCCGACCGCTGGTGACGGCGCCCGGTGAGGCGTCTTGGATCTTGTTTTGTGTCGCTGACCGACCCCTGAAGGCAGGTAACGACGTCGCCCGGGGTCCGACTCAGCCCCGGTTGCCAGATTTCACGTCCAGGCGAGTACCCCGGCAATCCTGCCCCTACCTCGCCCGGCGGTGGGCAGGGAGTGAGTCGGGCTACTTCGCCTTGCCTTCGGTGTGTAAGCGGCCGCTTAAGATCGGCCCTGCCGCGGCAGGTGACCGTGGGCAGGCCAGGTCGCTCGGGCGGGTCAGTGTGTGTGGGGGCTGTCGCGGCAGCGGTGGACGTGCTGTTCGGCCTCTAGCGTGGGGGAGGCCGCGACTTCGTCAGGTGACACGGCAGCCGGTCGGCGCGTCCCGAGGCCCGAGTCTCATGACATGTCTCGGGCCAGGACCGCCGTCGAAGGCTTGATCACATGTGCGTGTCGCGGTGAGTGGAGGCTTGTGCGACTTGTTTGAGTGCTGATGCGGTGGCAGGGTCGCCTGCTTTGGCGGGCTGTTCGTGCCCCTGCCGGCGCGGGCCCTGGTGGTGGAAGTGTGCGGGGGTCAGTCGTGCACCGGCACCGGGATGCTGCGACGCGGTATCAGGAGGCGAAGCGGGGCCGGGGCGGCTGGACGCGGGGGCGAGACCAGGGGCCGCTGGAGCGGGGCGCCTATCGGCCCGCGGTGTGCCGGGGCTGCTCGCCGCGGGGGCGGGCTCGGGGCCGGTGGGAGCGGGTCGCCTCCCGGTCTGCGCTGTGCCGGGTGCCACCGCTGCGGGTCGCCTCTTTACCTGTGGTGTGCGGGCCCGTTCGCCCGGTGGGTCGCCGTCCTGTCCTGCCGTCGGGTGGGCCGTGAGTTCGGGGCGTGGTTGGGTGAGCCAGGCGGCCGCCGCGCCGGTCAGGGCCACGGGCCACTCCACCACCCCCGCCACGCCGAGTATTCCGGCTCCGGTGTAGATCGCGATCCGGCGGCCGCGCGGAGGGACGACCGTGATCCAGTCCAGCGCACCTTCGGCGACCCGGTTCACCTGCGCAGTTCCTGGGAGGCGGCGCAGCCCTGAGCCGGCGGCCCGCAGCAGTTGGGGAAGGTCCAGCGGACTCGACCTGATCCGGTTCATGTCGAACTCCCTTCACCCGGCGAGGGGCTCAGCTCGCACCACGAGGGCCCCCGGCTCAACCGTGAGGGACTCGGTGGCACAGCATTCGTGCTTCAAGTGTCCACCCGAGTTCGGGTCCGTGAGTGTGCGGACGCCTGCGTGCGGGCCGCCGCCCTGCGGGCAGAGACCCCCACGCCCGTGAGGTGAACACAGCGTCGAGCGGTGCTGCGTCATGTGTCGGTGCCCTACACGACGCGCACCGCATATTTCCGCCCTAAACGGATTAAAAGGGTGCACGGGGGAACTCGTAGAGGCGCATATCACTGCTTTTCGAGGAGCGGGTGGTCATGTCGACAGGAACGCTCTTGGCGATCATCATCCCGATCGTGGTGGTGGTCGCCGTGATCGCTGTAGTGGTCTCCATGATGATGCGGCGCCGTCACCTCCGTGAGCGTTTCGGCCCGGAGTACGAGCGGACGGTCCAGGAATCCGACAGCCGGATGGCCGGCGAACGCGAGCTGAGGCAGCGCGAGAGGCGTCACGACGCGCTGGAGATCAAACCACTGCCGTCCGCATCACGGGACCGCTACGCCCGCGAGTGGACCGGAGTCCAGCAGGAATTCGTGGACCGGCCGCAGGACGCGGTGCACGACGCGGACCGGCTCGTGACGTCCCTGATGCACGATCGCGGCTACCCGACCGAGGGATTCGAGCAGCAGATGAGGGACCTGTCGGTGGAGCACGGCCGCACCCTGGAGCATTACCGCGCAGCGCACGAGGTGGAATCCCTCAGCACCCGCAGGCAGGCGACGACCGAGCAGTTGCGGGGCGCCATGGTGCACTACCGAGCCCTGTTCGACGAGTTGCTTTCCGACGGTGGCGGCCGAGCCCAGCCCCTTCGGTCCTGACCCAACGAACAAACCCCGCGTGGAGGACAACCATGGACCGCAACGACGACACCGGTCCCAGCACCGGCGGCCTGTCCACCGACGATCTCGCACAGCCGGCCGTCGGTGAAGCGGACAGCGCCGCGGGAGGGGCGCCTACCTATCCAGGCGAGGCCACACCCACCCCTGCCGCCGCAGCACAGGACAGCGGCGGATCGGCCACCGACCTGTCCGAAGAGGCGTCCCCCGACCAACCGCAGGCCCCCCAGAGCCAGGAGACCCCGGCCCCGTCGGACGAGGAACTGCCGCAACTGCTGGCAGACGACGAGGAGCGGGGCTTCCGCGACCGCTGGCAAACGGTCCAGAACCGGTTCGTCGACGACCCCCGCCAGGCCGTCCACGACGCCGACACCCTTGTCGCGGAGGTCATGCAAACCCTGGCCACCACCTTCGCCCAGCACAAGAAGGACCTCGAGGGCCAATGGGGTGAGGGTCAGAAAGTGGACACGGAAGAGCTGCGCGGGGCCCTGCGCCGCTACAGGTCCTTCTTCAACCGGCTGCTCAGCACCTGAGAGGTCTGACTGCCTCGACCCCCGCCACGGTATGCCGAGCGCCGCTCGGCATACCGGCGTGCGCGACCGCATGGATCGTCGCTCGCCTTCGCCTTCGCCCTCGCAGTCGTACTTGTCGTCGAGGCCGCCCCTGGACCCGCGCGGCGCGGGTGCATGCCGAGTTCGTGCTCCGGGCGCATTGGTCAGACCTGCCAGAGCGGTTCCACGGCGGTCTCGTGTACCGCGTCCGCGTCCGCGCCCGCGCCCGCGGTCAGGAGCATCGCCTCATCGTCCGGCACCCGCGCGCCCCCTTCGTCCAGCCGGCCAGGTCATAGGCGTTGACCGCGTTGCCGTGCGGGCGGCGGTCCGGCGTCGTCTCGTGGCCATGGCCGTAGTCGGCTCCGTGTGGGCGCATGGGCGCATGGGTTCCCTGGGCGGCTCGACCATCAGTATCAGTGCTCCGACTCCCGCAGGGTCGCCGGCAGGTCCCGGTTGACCACGGCGAGCGCGGCTTCCGTCCTCGGTCGCTGACCGGCCTCGGCGGGCCGCGGCACCGGCGACCGCCGTCGGTCGTCACCCGGATCGCGGTCGAGGACTCCACCCCGTTCGGGCCGCCTTCGGACCTCCCCTCGCCCTACGAGGAGCCGAGCGTGATTCACATGGAAGTTTTTGTTCCGCAACTTGACGGTAATGGTCCAGTCCAATACCGTCACCGCGCAGAACCCCACATGAACCAACACCCCACACCCGTCGTTGTGTTGACGGACCATCACCATGACCCCCTCCGGGAGGGCCCCTGTGGTTTCCCGACGTTCCTTCCTGACCGCGGCCGGTGCCACTGGCGCCGCAGCCGCGCTCGGCCCGTTCTCGCCGCTGGCCCCCATCGCGGCGGCAGCGGGAGTCTCGCTCCCCGTGAAACTGGCGAACAACTCCGGCCACGACACCGTCTACGCCTACATATCCGGCACCGACAGCAGCGGCTGGCCGGTCTTCGTCTCGGCGAACGGCGCACTCAACCGGCTGCCCAGCCCGTCGTCCCCGGTGACCCCCATCGCCGACTACTCCATCGCGCTCGGCGCCTCTGGCTCCGCCGCCAAGACCGTCACCCTGACCGACTACATCATCGGCGGGCGCGTCTGGTTCTCCGTCGGGCAGAAACTCCGGTTCTTCGTCAACCCGGGCTCCCCGCCCGGCGTCGTACAGCCCGCCCTGGTGAGTTCGGACCCCAACTGGGCAACCAACTGGACCTTCTGCGAGTTCACCTTCAACAGCGCGAACCTGTACGCCAACATCTCCTACGTCGACATGGTCGCGCTGCCCATCTCCATGGCCAGTACCGGCAGTGGCGGCAACCAGTCGGTCAGCCCGCTGCCCGCCGGCGCGCTCGCCTCGATCGCCTCCGGTCTGCAGTCACAGCACGTCGCCGACGGAGCACCCTGGGACCGGCTGGTGGTCACCGACTCCTCCGGCGCGGTGCTTCGCGTCATGTCGCCCTCGCACTCCCCGGTGGACTTCGGCGGCTACTGGGACGACTACCTCAACCGCGTCTGGAGCCACTACGCCTCCACCCCGCTGACCATCAACGGCCAGGGCGGCATCGGCAGCTACACCGGCACCGTCTCCGGCAACGCCATCGTCTTCTCCGGACTCAACACCAACGGCGTGCCGTTCACCAAGCCGAGCGCCGTCGACATCTTCGGCTGCGCGTCAGGCCCGCTCTACAACTCCGGCGGGGACGCCCGGGGAGCGATCGCCGCCCGGCTGGCCGCCGCGCTCAACCGCAGCTCGCTCCTGGTCTCGGGCGGCAACAACCAGCCCGACGGTGTGACGCCCTCCCAGTACTACCAGGACCCCGTCACCAACCACTACGCGCGGCTCGTCCACAAGTACGCCGACATCGGCTACGCCTTCCCCTACGACGACGTCGGCCCCACCGGCTCCGCCCCCGTCGACGGACACATCCAGGACGGCGCGCCCACCTCCTGGAGCATCACCCTCGGCGCCGGCGGCGACGCTGGGGGAGGAGCAGGGGGCGGCACGGGCGCCGTCAGCGCCTACAGCACCATCCAGGCGGAGTCGTACTCGGCGCAGAGCGGTACCACCACGGAGAGCTGCTCCGACACCGGCGGCGGCAGCGACGTCGGCTACATCTCCAACGGTGACTGGCTGAAGTTCTCCTCCGTCGACTTCGGCTCCACCTCCCCTGCCCAGTTCAAGGCCCGCCTCGCATCGGGTGCCGCCGCCGGAGTCAGCGGCGCCATCCAGGTGCGGATCGACAGCACAGGCGGCACCAAGATCGCCGAGATCGACTTCGCCAACAACGGCGGCTGGCAGAACTGGCAAACGGTCCCCGCGAACATCGTCGCCTCCGCCACCGGGGTCCACGACGTCTACCTGGTCTTCTCGGGCAGCACGTCGGACTTCACGAACGTCAACTGGTTCACCTTCACCCGCTGACGTACGGCTCCTCGGCCATCCCGGAACCGGTGGGGGGCCCCCCCCCCCCCCCCCCCCCCCCCGCGGGGGGGCCCCCCCCGCCCCGCCAAGCCCCAAAACCCCCCAAAG
>NZ_JAJSZC010000349.1:0-5543 GCF_036815105.1 Streptomyces sp. IBSBF 3136 | reverse complement strand
CCCGTCGAGCCCTCCCCGAACCACCCCCGCGCAAGGAGTCCGTACCCCATGACGTCCACGGTGCCCAACGCCGTCGAGCACGCAGACGAGCAGCAGCCGCCGATCACCATGTTCGGCCCGGACTTCCCCTACGCCTACGACGACTTCCTCGCCCACCCGGCGGGCCTCGGCCAGATACCCGCGACCGAGCACGGCACCGAGGTCGCCGTCATCGGCGGCGGCCTGTCCGGCATCGTGGCCGCCTACGAGCTGATGAAGATGGGCCTGAAGCCCGTCGTCTACGAGGCCGACCGGATCGGCGGCCGGCTGCGCACCGTCGGCTTCGAGGGCTGCGACGACTCGCTGACCGCCGAGATGGGCGCCATGCGCTTCCCGCCCTCCTCCACCGCGCTCCAGCACTACATCGACATGGTGGGCCTGGAGACCCGGCCGTTCCCGAACCCGCTCGCCGAGGCGACCCCGTCGACCGTGGTCGACCTCAAGGGCGAGTCGCACTACGCCGAGACCATCGCCGACCTGCCCCAGGTGTACCGGGACGTCGCCGAGGCCTGGAACAAGTGCCTCGAAGAGGGCGCCGACTTCTCCGACATGAACCGCGCCATGCGTGAGCGGGACGTGCCGCGCATCCGCGAGATCTGGGCGAAGCTCGTCGAGAAGCTCGACAACCAGACCTTCTACGGCTTCCTCTGCGACTCCGAGGCGTTCAAGTCCTTCCGGCACCGCGAGATCTTCGGCCAGGTCGGCTTCGGCACCGGCGGCTGGGACACCGACTTCCCGAACTCCATCCTGGAGATCCTGCGGGTCGTCTACACCGAGGCCGACGACCACCACCGCGGCATCGTCGGCGGCTCCCAGCAGCTCCCGCTGCGCCTGTGGGAGCGCGAGCCGGAGAAGATCGTCCACTGGCCGTACGGCACCTCGCTGAAGACCCTGCACAGGGACGGCGAGCCGCGCCCCGCCGTGACCCGGCTGCACCGCACCGCGGGCAACCGGATCACCGTGACGGACGCGAACGGCGACATCCGCACGTACCAGGCGGCGATCTTCACCGCCCAGTCCTGGATGCTGCTGTCCAAGATCGCCTGCGACGACTCGCTCTTCCCGATCGACCACTGGACCGCCATCGAGCGCACCCACTACATGGAGTCCAGCAAGCTGTTCGTCCCGGTGGACCGGCCGTTCTGGCTGGACAAGGACGAGGAGACCGGTCGGGACGTCATGTCGATGACGCTCACCGACCGCATGACCCGCGGCACCTACCTGCTGGACGACGGACCGGACAAGCCGGCCGTGATCTGCCTGTCGTACACCTGGTGCGACGACAGCCTGAAGTGGCTGCCGCTGTCCGCGAGCGAGCGGATGGAGGTCATGCTGAAGTCGCTCGGCGAGATCTACCCGAAGGTCGACATCAGGAAGCACGTCATCGGCAACCCGGTGACCGTCTCCTGGGAGAACGAGCCCTACTTCATGGGCGCGTTCAAGGCCAACCTGCCCGGTCACTACCGCTACCAGCGGCGCCTGTTCACGCACTTCATGCAGGACCGGCTGGCCGAGGACAAGCGGGGCATCTTCCTCGCCGGCGACGACATCTCCTGGACGGCCGGCTGGGCCGAGGGCGCGATCCAGACCGCGCTGAACGCGGTCTGGGGCGTCATGCACCACTTCGGCGGCGAGACCGACCCGACCAACCCGGGCCCGGGCGACGTCTACGACGAGATCGCCCCGGTGGAACTGCCCGAGGACTGACCGGGTCGCACCTGGGCACGCGGACCGGGTCGCGGGTGGCCGGCCGGATCAGACCCCGGCCGCCCGCGCCTTCTCGAACACCTCGGCGGCGACGTCCTTGAGCTCCTGGGCGTCCCGCGCGGTCTCCTGGAGGTCGACGAGGATCTCGTCCAGACCCAGCTCCGCGTGCTGGACCAGGTCCGCCACGATCTGGTCGGCGTCGCCCTGGAACGGCCGGCGGTCGTCGCCGTCGTAGGGCTTGGCCGAATGGGCCGCGTTGACGCGCAGCACCGTGCGGATCGGCTCCTGACGGCCCCGCTCGGCGGCCAGGTCCTGCAACTCGGCCCACTGGGCGGCGATCTGCTCGACGCCCGCGCCCACGGGCAGCCACCCGTCGGCGTGGTCGACCAGCCGGCGCAGCGCCCGCCTGCCGGCCCCGGCGAGGAGGATCGGGATCGGGCGGGCCGGCTTGGGCCCGACCACGGCCGAGCCGATCCTCGTGACCGGGCCGTCGTGCACCACCGGGTCCGGGCCCCACACCGCCCGGCACACGTCGATCAGCTCGTCCAGCACCTTGCCGCGCTCCTCGAAGGGGCGCACGCCCGCCGCCGCGTACTCGTCGTGGGACCAGCCGGTGCCGAATCCGGCGAGCACCCGGCCGCCGCTCGCCGCGTCCAGCGTGGCGAGGGCCTTGGCCAGCTGGAAGGGCAGGTGCAGCGGCGCGACCAGCACGCTGGAGCCCAGCTCCACGCGTTCGGTGGCGGCGGCCGCGAGCGTGAGGGTGACCAGCGGCTCGGCGACGCCCCGGTAGGAGTCGGGCCAGGCCAGTCCCGGCACGCCGTACAGGCCCTGCGTGGCCGGCTCCGGGAACAGGGCGCGCTCGTAGACCCAGAGGCTGTCGTATCCGATCCGCTCGGCCGTGCGCGCCACGTCGGGCACGTCCCTGCCGAGGTCGTACTGCCGGTTCTGCGGGAGACCGAGTCCGAGCCGAGTAGCCATGTGCCGTGAGCTCCTTCGTGATCGGTTGCCGCTTCAACCTACAGAGATAGGGACGCGGTTCCAGGAGGCCCGGCGGAGGTTGGCCGGAACGGCCCGGTTCAGTCGCCGCACGGGGTCAGCAGCATGCGGCTCGCGAAGCCGACCGCCGCGTCCAGGCGCTCGGTGAACTCCTCGGCCACGTCGTCGCAGTGGCGCAGGGCCCACAGGGCCCGGGCCGCCGCCCAGGTCGCGTCCCGCGCCCGGTCCAGGCTCCAGGAACCGAGCAGATGGGTGACCGGGTCGGCGATCTGGAGCAGGTCGGGCCCCGGCATCAGATCCTCGCGGATGCGCTCCTCCAGCGCGCAGAGCAGGTCGCCCACGCGGTCGAACTCGTCTTCCAGTTCGGCCGGTGCGCAGCCGAGCGTGCGGCAGGCGTCCACCACGGCGAGCGCCAGGTCGTGCCCGATGTGCGCGTTGATGCCCGCCAGCGCGAACTGCAGCGGCCGTACGCCGGGATGGCGGCGGAACTGGAACAGGGGCCGCCAGCAGGCGGGCGGCCGGTGCCCCCGGTCCGCCGCGTCGACCGCCGCCAGGTACCGCTCGGCGAACCGCACGTCCAGCGCGGTCGCCGCCTCCGGGTCCGGGAACACCCCGGTGTCCAGGAGCCGGCCGACCTCCTCGGTGACGGCGAGGTAGACGCGGTTGAACACGGCGACCCCGTCCCGCTCGGGCAGGTCCGCGTCGAGTGCGCGCATCCGCGCGAGCACGGTGCCGACGGGGGTGGTGAAGTGCTCCAACTGCGCCATGGGGGAAGGGTGACAGCCGCGCACCGCCCCGCGCGCCGACCGGACCGGTGCTTCGCCGGAACGGGGGAACGCCGGGCGGAACGAGGCTCGCGGGACGCGGGGGGCCCGGCCGGCGCCCTCGGGCCCCCGTACGCCTGTGCGCCGGTGCCCTCGCGCCCTCGTACGCCTATGCGCCGGCCCGCTCGTCGCCCTCGTCGTCGTAGGTGGACGTGCCCTCGTCGAGCAGGGGCTCCTGCGGCTTGAGGTGGGCGGGCGCGAGGGCGCCCAGGGCGTGGTAGCCGGTGATGACGACCAGGGTGCCGAGGGCGATGCCGCTCAGGGTGAAGTTCTCGCCGAACTTCATGGAGACGTTGCCGACGCCGATGATGATGCCCGCGGCAGCCGGGACCAGGTTCAGCGGGTTGCGCAGGTCCACCTCGGCGCTGATCCAGATCTGCGCGCCGAGCAGGCCGATCATGCCGTACAGGATCACCGTGATGCCGCCGAGGACGCCGCCGGGGATCGCGGCCACCACCGCGCCGAACTTCGGGCAGACGCCGAACAACAGGGCGAAGCCGGCGGCCGCCCAGTAGGCGGCGGTGGAGTAGACGCGGGTCGCGGCCATCACGCCGATGTTCTCGGAGTACGTGGTGTTGGGCGGGCCACCGACCGCGGTGGACAGCACCGAGGCGACGCCGTCGGCCGAGATCGCCGTGCCGAGCCGGTCGTCCAGTCGGGTACCGGTCATCTCGCCGACCGCCTTGACGTGTCCGGCGTTCTCCGCGACCAGCGCGATGACCACGGGCAGCGCGACGAGGACCGCCGACCACTGGAAGGACGGGCCGTGGAAGGAGGGCAGCCCGATCCACTCGGCCTTCGAGACACCGGAGAGGTCGAGGCGCCAGTGGTCGGTGATCTTGCCGCTCGGGCCCATCGAGTGGATCCGGCCGAAGACCCGGTCGAACACCCATGAGATGGCGTATCCGAAGACCAGGCCGAGGAAGATCGCGACCCGGGACCAGAAGCCGCGCAGGGCGACGACCGCCAGGCCGGTGAAGAGCATCACCAGCAGGGCCGTCCACTGGTCCTGCGGCCAGTAGGTGGAGGCGGTCACCGGGGCCAGGTTGAAGCCGATCAGCATGACCACGGCGCCGGTGACGATCGGCGGCATGACGGCGTGGATGATGTGCGCCCCGAAGCGCTGCACCGCGAGCCCCACCAGGAAGAGCACGGCTCCGACCACCAGCACCGCGCCGGTCACCGTGGCGCTCGTGCCGCCCTGGGCGCGGATGACGGCGGCCACCCCCACGAACGACAGGGAGCAGCCCAGGTAGCTCGGCACCCGGCCGCGGGTGGCGAGCAGGAAGATCACGGTCGCCACGCCGGACATCATGATCGCCAGGTTGGGGTCGAGGCCCATGAGCACGGGGGCCACGAAGGAGGCCCCGAACATCGCCACGACGTGCTGGGCGCCGAGGCCCACCGTGCGCGGCCAGGAGAGCCGTTCGTCGGGGCGTACCACCGCTCCGGGCGCGGGGGTGCGCCCGTCACCGTGCAGCTTCCAGCGCACGCCGAGGTCCATGGTGAGGTTTCGCTTTCTCTGTACGTGAAGACGGTCCGAACCATTGTCAGGGTCACCTGGCCGCTCTACGCTCACACGGTCCCACTCATGAACCAAGTTCACATGTATGACTAGCGATCTGGTGATCTGATGAGGATCGGAGTGTCCGATGAGTGGAAGATCCCGTACGGCCGTGCTGCTGGCCGCGGTGGTGAGTCTCGCGGCCGTGCTCGTCCCGTCCGCCCACGCCTCCGCCGGCCACGCGCCCGGGGCCCCGCGGACGGTCGTCCTGGACGGCGCCCGCCTTCAGCAGACCCGGGCCCGCCTGGACCACGACCCCCGGCTGCGCCGCGCGCTGCGGGACCTGACCACCCGGGCCGACACCTGGTTGAGCCAGGGGCCCTGGACGGTCGTCGACAAGCCGAGGCCCGCGCCCGGCGGTGACGTCCACGACTATCTGAGCCAGGCCCCCTACTGGTGGCCCACCACGGCCC
>NZ_JAJSZC010000348.1:0-5572 GCF_036815105.1 Streptomyces sp. IBSBF 3136 | reverse complement strand
ACCGCGCCTAGATCGTCGGCACCGTGTGATGTGTATTAGAGACAGCCCCTCCACCCGCTGCTAGGAGCCCTGCGGCTGCCGCGCCGCCGCCTCCGACAGGCGCGGGCCCGTCGGCAGGAACGTCGACCACTCCTTGGGGACGGGAGTGGGCCTCACCTTCGCGTAGCCGAGGTGGGTCTGCGCGATTTGCGCCTCGCCGAGCTCCTGCTTGCGCTTGTCGGCCGAGGTGCCGATCCCCTTGTCGTCGGTGGCGCTGTCGCTGTTGGACTGGAGGGCGTACCTCAGACCCGTGTCGGTGACCAGGAAGACGCCGCCGACCGACGTCTCCGTGCCCTGGAACTGGCGGTACAGCAGACCCGAACCGGCGGTGACGTACGCGCTGGACGAGCCGGTGGGCAGTTGGGCCGGGAAGTCCGTACCCACCCAGGTCGACAGGGTGGTCCTGCCCTTGGCGCCGACCGAGCGCAGCACGTTGCAGACGGTGTTCCGGCCGCTGGTGGCGCTGGAGCCGTCGTTCACCATCTTCGGCCTGTACATCGGCCAGTTCTTGCTCCCGACGAGCGTCGTGCTGTCACCGACCGCTCCGGGGCTGACCTTCTGCGCCTCACCGGCCTGGCCCACGCCGACGAGCTGACCGCTGTTGAGCAGGAGCATGGCGGTGAACTCGGAGATGTGGGCCACCTTCCCCGGCAGCGCGACGTAGTACCGCATCGTCTGCCCGTCCCACGCCTTGACGACCTCACCGACCTTGTCGTACTGCCCCAGCAGGCTGCCGGTGTGGGCGTCGGCGCCCGGCGTTCCCTCGATCCGCGGGATCGCGACCGGGGCCCCCTGGTGGAGGGTGTCGAGCCAGTCCTGGGAGACGCGCTGCGGAGCGCGGCCCTGGGTGTCGAGGGCCTTGAGCAGTTCCTTGTCACTCGGATCGGCGATCTTGTACGCGGTGCCCCGGGCGTCGACGACGTACTGCGTCCTGCCGTCCGGAGCCACGACGTACATCAGATCGCCGCGGGTGAGCTTGTCGTGCCCGTCCGTCTTGGCCCATTCCTTCTTCGAGAGGACGAAGGCCGCCTTCTGGATGGCCCGGCCGCCGTCGCCGGGACGCTCACAGACCGCCCAGCGCTTGGTGGCCTCGGCCTCCTCCGGGGAGGGCAGCCGGTCCGGGGCGTAGGGGATGCCGATGGTGGCGCCGTGCGGGGGCTTGCCGCTGTCGAGGACCTTCTCGTCCACGGTGATGACGCTGGCCTTGCTGGGGTCCAGAAGCAGTTTCGCCGAGGCCATGTTGAGGACCGGGTGCAGTTGTGTCTGCTTGCCCGTCTTCAACACGACGTAACGAGTGGTGGACTTGCTGGCCACGATGACGTGTTCCTCCGGCTCGTCCCAGCCCTTGGGCGCCGTCGGGCTGAACATGCCGATCGCGCCGAACACCGCGAGGATCACGACGCCGACGACGAGGCCGGGCACCAGCGCGCCGAGTGGCTTGGGAGCGCCCTCCTCCGAACCGGAGGGGGACGGCTGCAGGAATGACGCGAGCGTGCGGCGCTTCGCGAAGGTGTAGGCGTTGAGTTCGTCCCGCCGTGATGCCATCTCTGTCCGCTCTCTCCCCGTTGCGGAGCCGTGGGGGACCTGTGAAGATCCGTCCCCCGCCCTCGATTGCCTCTGGTGCCTCGACTGTCAGACCCGGCCCCTACTATGCCTGTTACGCGGGTGTGCGTGTGGCACGGGTAGGCTGCTCAGGGCTTGAAGGGACCGGAGCACCAGGGTTTTCGGGAGAGTTCGGGGGGTTTGGAGTGATGGCTTCCGCAACGCGGACCCGGTCGCGATCGCAATCGGGGGCACGAGCGGATGGCGCGGGCCGGTCGCGGGCCGGCGACTCGTCTTCCTCCCGGCCGGACGGCCGGCCCTCACCCACGTCCCACCAGGGCGCTTTCACTCCGCACCCGGAGTCCCGCTCGGGGCGCGGAGGTTCGTTCGCGATGCAGCGGCTGGTGCTGCTGGAGATCGCGGGTGCGCTCGTGGTGTGCGGTTGGCTCGCGGGCATGGTCGCCATGGTCGTCGCCGTCGCGATCGCCGCGGTGCTCGTCGCGCTCGCCGTCGTACGGCGCCGGGGGCGTTCCATGCCGGAATGGCTGGGCACACTGCTGGCCCTGCGGAGCCGCAACCGACGGGCCGCGGGCAACGTGGTGCCGCAGGGAACCGACTCCGGTCTCGCGCCCGCCGTCGAGTGCGACCCGACCCTGCGCACGTACAGCTACAGCCGCGGCGACGACCGTGACCAGCGGCCGATCGGCATGGTCGGCGACGGCGGATTCCTCACCGCGGTGCTCCAGGTCGAGTCGGACGCCGACGCGCTCCGGGCGGAACACAGCCGCAGATCGCTGCCGGTGGCGCTGGTTCGGGACGTCCTCGACGTCGACGGGATCCGCCTGGAGTCGGCGCAGATCGTGGTGCACACACAGCCCGCGCCCGCGCTCCACCTTCCCCAGCAGTCGGTCGTGGTCAGCAACTACGCGCCGCTGCAGGCCCAGACGGGCTCTCCCTCGGTGCGCATCACCTGGATCGCCCTGAAACTCGACCCCGAGCTGTGCCCGGAGGCGGTGGCCGCACGTGGCGGCGGTCTGACGGGCGCCCAGAAGTGCCTGGCACGCTCCGCCCAGCACCTGTCGAGCCGGCTGACCGGTGCCGGGTTCAGGGCGAGCGTGCTGACCGAGGAGGAACTGACGGCCGCCATCGCCACCTCCGCCTGCGCCAATCCGATGATCACCGCTCAGGCAGCGCAGGCCGGTCGAGGTGAGGCGCCCCAGCGCCGCACCGAGGAGTCCGGGCGCAGTTGGCGCTGCGACAACCGCCGGCACACCACCTACTGGGTGCGCCGCTGGCCGCCGCTGGGCGGATCCGGGGGCTCGCTGGCGCAGTTGGTGGCGCAGTTGACCGCGGTCCCCGCCCTGGCGACGACCTTCAGCCTGACCCTGGCCGAGGGCGCGCAACGGGACGTGACGATCACCGGCCACGTCCGCATCACCGGTCGCAGCAACCAGGAGCTGACCGACGCGCGGCGCGAGCTGGAGCGCGCGGCGCGACAGGCGCGCACCGGACTCGCGCGCCTCGACCGGGAACAACTTCCCGGCGTTCTCGCCAGCTTGCCGCTCGGAGGTGCCCGCTGATGGCCAGGACGACGACCGCAGCCCCGTCGGGCCAGTCCCCGGCGGCGCCCGGCTTGGGTGAGCGGTTGCGCACCGGCTTCGGCCTGCTCGGGCCCCGGCATCCGCGGCACGTGCTGTCCCCGGAGCAGGCCGACACGCTCGCCCTCCCCATCGGGGACGACGGTGTGGTGGCCGGGGTGGATGCCGAGGGGCAGCCGGCGGTACTGGGGATCAACAGGCCGACGCCGTACGACGTCGTGCTCATCGGTGGTCTGTGGACGGCGCAGGTGCTGGCGCTGCGTACGGCGGCCACCGGGGCGCGGGTCGCCGTGGAGACCGGTCGGCCGCAGGCCTGGATGCAGATGGTGCACGCCATGGGCGGCGGGCAGAACGGCCTCGCCGTGTACGAGGTGGGGCGGGTGCCCCCGCAGGGCGCCTCGGCGGGTACGCCCGTTCTGGTGGTGCGGGACTGCGGCATGCGGCCGCCGCGCGGGCGGGTGGTGTCGGGGCCCTGGCAGTCGGTGCTGACACTGCTGCCGTATCTCAGTCCCGTCGCGCCCCGGCTGCTGCGGCAGACCCGGCTCACCGGCATCCAGCGGGTCTCGCCGGACGAGGCCGCCGAACTCGGGCGCACGATGGGGCTGTCGCGCACGGAGGTCGACTCGCTGCCGGGTCTGCCCGACGGCGTCACGCTGTGGTGCACCGACCGTGACCGGCAGTACGTGATGACCCAACCCACCGACGCCGAGATCGGATTGTTGGGCACACCGCGCCGGATGGACTGAACCGCCCCGCCCGTCCCTTTTGTTAGACCCCCTTGTGTCGTCCGTGTGTCGTCCGTAGGTGGATTCCCCTCTATTTGCCCGTGGTTCGGCCGCGGCTCGTGCCGGTCGGCGCGAGCCGAGGGGCGGGCGGGCCTGCCGAGGTGTGCCTCCTGGTGATTAGGCTGGGAGCGGGCGCGATGCCGAACCCGTGGACCAGGCGTCGTCGTCCCAGGGGGAGGGCCGGTGGTCCGGACCACCCCGAACGACCACGGACGACGTGAACGACACGACATGGTCGCCCCGGCACGGCATGAGGGTGCTCGACCACACCAGGAGGAACTGTGAGCAGCGATCGGGACGGGATCCGCGGGGGCTGGGCCACACCCGACGATGACCAGCCCGACGCGGAGTCGGCCATCGAGACCACGGGCGAGTTCACCATCGACTACGCCCCGCCCGCCTGGTACACGCAGAACGCGTCCACGGGTTCGGGAGGGTCCGGCACCTCGGGCGGTGCGGGTCCGGCCGCCTCCGGGGGTGCGGGGGGCGTCTCCGGGGCCGCCGGGTCGGGTGGCGCTGCGGATGCCGGTGGTTCTGCGGGTGCCGGCGGTGCGCACGGTTCCGGCCCGGGTGGTGGTCCCGGTGTCGGCGGTGCTTCGCCGCTTCCCCCGTTCGCCCCCGGCACACACGCCATGGGCACGACTCCCCCGCCGCCGCACGCGACACCGGCGGCCGGCACCGCGGCGCCCGGGGCTCCGTACCCTCCGTACGCCCCGCCGGCTCCGCCTGCTCCTCCCGCTCCCCCGGCGTCCATGCCTGGTGCGCCCTTCGCCCCACCCGTCGGCACTCCCTACGCAGCTCCCGCTCCGACCGCCGGTGCTCCGTACGCTCCGCCCGCGCCGCCGACCGGGAATCCGGTTCCGGTGCCGAGGCTGCCTGAGGGGTTCGAGCCCCAGCAGGCCCGGCAGCCGCACCCGCAGCCGCCGCACCAGGCCGGCCCGCCGCAGCAGGAGGCCCCGGTCGCCGCCGCCGCGTCCGTGCCCGCCTCCGAGCCTGACAACGGGGACCTGGAGAGCGGGGCGACCATGCGGTTCTCCGCCGTCGCCCTGAAGCGTGAGATGGCCGAGATCGCCGAGCGCGCCGCGGCCGGTGAGAAGGCCGACGCCGCCGACGACAGCCCCGCCGAGGGTTCTGACGGCGGGGCCGGCGACGGGGCCGCATCGGCCGGTGACACCCACGCCGAGACGTCCTCGGCGCGTGACACCGGTGACGGCAGGGACGCCGGTGACCGTGACCACGAGCGGAGTGCGGCTGAGGCCGGCGCCGAAGGTGCCGGTCCCGAGTCCGGTTCCGCTGCATCCGTCGGCGACGACACGGCCGTCGATGCGGCCGAGGTCGAGACCGAGAAGGGCAGCCCGGCAGGAGAAGCGGGCGAGGCCGGAGAGGCCGGCAACGCTGAGGGCGCTGACGTCGTTTCCTCCGAGGCCGCTACGGCCGCCGCCCCCGCCGAGCCCACCGGGGCCACGTCCGCCGACGCCACCTCCGCCGACGCCGAGGGCCCCGACGCCCACGCCCCTGACGCCAACTCCCCCGACGCCGCGCCCTCCGCGCCGCAGCCCATGGACGCCGTCGCTCAGCCCGGCACGCCCGAGCGCAGCACGCCCGAGC
>NZ_JAJSZC010000347.1:0-5574 GCF_036815105.1 Streptomyces sp. IBSBF 3136 | reverse complement strand
CCCCCCCCCCCCCCCCCCCCCCCCCCCCCCCCCCCCCCCCCCCCCCCCCGGGTCCTTCCCCCGCAACCCCCGTGTGCGGTGGTCGTACGTCCGTCTAGTCGGTCGCGATGGCGTTCAGGACGTTCATCCGGCCGGCCCGGAAGGCCGGGATCAGGGCGGCGAACAGGCCCACGAAGGCCGAGGCGACGAAGACGGTGATGATGGTCGGCCAGGGGATGTCCAGGACCTTCAGGCCTTCCAGGGCGAGCAGCTTCTGGGCGGTGGCGCCCCAGCCCATGCCGAGGCCGAGACCCAGCAGGGCACCGAAGACGGCGATCACCACGGACTCCAGGCGGATCATGCGGCGCAGCTGGCGGCGGGAGAGGCCGATCGCCCGCATCAGGCCGATCTCGCGGGTGCGCTCGACCACGGAGAGGGCGAGGGTGTTCACCACGCCGAGGACGGCGACGATGATCGCGAGCGCCAGCAGGCCGTAGATCATGTTGAGGAGCTGGCCGATCTGGTCCTTCAGCGCCTTCTTGTAGTCGGTCTGGTCGCGCACGGTGTACTGCGGGTACTGGTGCAGGGCCGACTTCAGCGCCTTGTAGGCGGCCGCCTGCTGCCCGTCCTTCGCGGTGGCGAAGACCAGCTGGTCGAGCGGCATCTTGTCGGCGGGCACGTACTTCGCGAGGGTCGCGATGGAGGTGTACATGGCGCCCTGGTCGATGACCTCGTCGCTGCTGGTGATGGCGCGGACCGTCAGGTGGGCCGTGGAGCCGTCCTTGAACGCGACGGCGATCTTCGAGCCGAGGTGGATGCCGTGGGCCTTGGCGAACTTCTCGTGGACCGACATCGAGTCGGGCCGGTAGGCGTCCTCCAGATTGCCCGCGACGGTCTTCTTGCGCAGGTCGCGTGCGTACGTCGGGTCGGCCGCCGTGATGTCCGTGTCCTTGAGGGTCCGGCCGTCGGGGGTGGTGTAATCGGCGACGGTCGAGCGGTACTCGGTGACCCGCTCGAGGCCGGCCGTGGCCTTGATGGCCTTGACCGCCTGCGGGTTGATGACCTGGCCGTGGTCCTCCTGGATGATGAAGTCGGTGCCGACGGTCTTGTCGAGCTGGTCGGTGGCGGAGGCCACCATGGAGGAGCCGACCACCGACAGGCAGGCCACCAGGGCCAGTCCGATCATCAGCGCGGCGCCGGTGGCGCCGGTGCGGCGCGGGTTGCGCAGTGCGTTGCGCTCGGCCATCCGTCCGACGGGGCCGAAGACCCGCAGGATGACGGCGCCGAGGACGCGGATCAGGCCGGCGGCCAGCAGCGGGCCGATGACGACGAAGCCGATCAGGGTCAGCACCACGCCGAGGCCGAGCCAGGCGGAGCCGCCCGTGGCCTTGTCGGCGGTGCCGGCGACGTACAGGCTCGCGGTGCCGGCCCCGGTGAGGACCAGGCCGATCACGGCCCGGACGATCCCGGCCCTGGCGTCGGCGGGGGCGCCGGCGTCGCGCAGTGCGGCCATCGGGGAGACCTTGCCGGCGCGGCGGGCCGGCAGGTAGGCGGCGAGGACGGTGACGACCACGCCGAGCAGCAGGCCGAGCGCGGGGGTGGTCCAGGCGACGGTCAGGTCGTCGGTGGACAGGTGCATCCCGATGTTGCCCATGAGCTTCATCAGGCCGACGGCGATGCCGACGCCGGCGCCGACGCCGAGCACGGAGCCGATGACGCCGAGCAGCAGGGCCTCGACGAGCACGGACCGGTTGACCTGGCGGCGGGAGGAGCCGATGGCACGCATCAGGCCGATCTCACGGGTGCGCTGGGCGACCAGCATCGAGAAGGTGTTGATGATGAGGAAGATGCCGACCAGGAAGGCGATCCCGGCGAAGCCGAGCATCGCGTACCTCATGACGTTCAGGAAGCTCTCGATGTCCTTCTGGTTGGCGTCGGCGACCTCCTTGGCGGTCTGCACCTTGTAGCCGCTGCCGAGGGCCGCGATCACGTTCTTCTTCAGCCGCGCGTCGCTGACGCCCTCGGCGGCGGTCACGTTGACGTTGGTGTACACGCCGGTGCGGCCGACGAGGGTCTGCTGGGCGGTCTTCGTGTCCAGGTAGAAGATGGCCGCGCCGGGGTTGGTGACGGTGAAGGTGGCGATGCCGGACACGCGCGCGTGGTGCGTGCCGAGGGCGGTGATCACACCTATGTCGTCACCGATCCCGAGGTGGTGCTTCTTGGCGGTGTCCGCGTCGAGCATCACCTGGCCGGCGTCCTTGGGCGCCGCACCGGAGGTGATCTTCTTGGTGCGGGCGTCGATGTGGTTCCAGTTGCCGACGATGGTCGGGGCGCCGCTGGTGGGCGACAGCTTGTCGTTGTGCCCGTCGACGACGGTGACCGAGGTGGAGAACACCGTGCCCTCGGCCGACCGCACGCCCGGGGCCTTGCGGATCTCGCCGAGCACGGAGGCGGGCATGACCGGCGGCTTGCCGGTGCGGGAGGTGGTCTCGCCGGTGTCCGAGGAGCCCTTGGCGCTGACCGTGACGTTGGAGGACGTGGCCTGGAAGAGCTTGTCGAAGGTGGTGTTCATCGTGTCGGTGAACACCAGGGTGCCGGTGACGAACCCGACCGAGAGCAGCACCGCGACGGCGGACAGGGCCATGCGGCCCTTGTGCGCCAGGAAGTTGCGCAGGGAGGTCTTCAGGACGGTCATGACGTACGCCCCCGGGCGTCGAAGTCCTTCATGCGGTCGAGGACCTGATCGGCCGTCGGCTGGTGCATCTCGTCCACGATGCGGCCGTCGGCGAGGTAGAGCACGCGGTCGGCGTAGGAGGCGGCCACCGGGTCGTGGGTGACCATCACGATGGTCTGGCCCAGTTCGTCCACGGACCTGCGCAGGAATCCGAGGACCTCGGCGCCGGCGCGCGAGTCGAGGTTTCCGGTGGGCTCGTCACCGAAGATGATTTCCGGGCGGGCGGCGAGCGCCCGGGCCACGGCGACGCGCTGCTGCTGGCCGCCGGAGAGCTGGGTGGGCCGGTGCTTGAGCCGCCCGGCGAGTCCGACGGTCTCCACCACCCGGTCCAGCCAGGCCCGGTCGGGCTTGCGCCCGGCGATGTCCATGGGCAGCGTGATGTTCTCCAGCGCGTTCAGCGTGGGGAGCAGGTTGAACGCCTGGAAGATGAAGCCGATCCGGTCCCGGCGCAGCCGGGTGAGCTTCTTGTCCTTCAGGCCGGTGATCTCGGTCTCGTCCAGGTAGATCTGCCCGGAGGTGACGGTGTCGAGACCGGCGAGGCAGTGCATCAGGGTGGACTTGCCGGACCCGGAGGGGCCCATGATCGCGGTGAACCGACCGCGGGCGATGTCCACGTCGACGTGGTCCAGGGCGACGACCCGGGTCTCGCCGGACCCGTAGGCCTTCACGACCTGCCGGGCCCTCGCGGCAACGGCCGTCGTTCCTCCAGTGCCCCCGTGCCTGGGAATGGTCACAGCCGATGTCACGGTATGTCTCCTATGTCGGTCGACAAGTCGCGGATGCGCCCCGGCGGACCGGTGCGTCGTTCTGGGTACGTCGATGAGTCTCGCGTGCGGCGGCGGGCCGCGCGCTGGTGCGAAGACCCCTCTTGTGCGGGGGCTAACCCCACCCCCGCCGGTTCGTTCAGCCGCCCCCCAGCGGCGTAAAGCCAGATTAAGGACGGCACCGGGTCCTTCTCGTCCTCCGGCGGTACGAACCCTCCCCGAGCCCTGGTACGGAGGTACCCCTAGGGGTGGTCCACCGCCGGGTGGAGAGCTTCTCGGGGTCGGCTCCACCCTCCGGCCCGGCCAGGCTCCACCCTCCCGTCACGTCAGGGGCAAGTGGGAAGCTGTCGGGGGGCACACCACCTCGCGGCACGCGGGTGCCGGCAGGCGCGCCGCGGCAACACGGGCGCGGGGTACGGGGGAAGGGGATCCGGTGGGGAGCACGACACCCGTGACACGTGAGGGCGCCACCGCGCGGCGGGGCGACCGGGGCCGGGGCGCGGTCGTCGCCGCGCTGATGCTCTCGATGGCGCTGGCCGCGCTCGACGCCACCATCGTCTCCACCGCCGTCCCGCAGATCGTCGGCGACCTCGGCGGGTTCTCCGTCTTCTCGTGGCTGTTCTCCGGCTATCTGCTCGCCGTCACCGTCACCCTGCCCGTGTACGGCAAGCTGTCCGACACCTTCGGCCGCAAGCCGGTGCTGGTCGCCGGGACCGCCGTCTTCCTGCTGGGCTCGCTGCTGTGCGCGGGAGCCTGGAACATGGCGGCGCTGATCGCGTTCCGGGTCGTGCAGGGCCTGGGCGGCGGGGCGTTGCAGGGGACCGTGCAGACGCTGGCCGCCGACCTGTATCCGCTCAAGGAGCGCCCGCGCATCCAGGCCCGGCTGTCCACGGTGTGGGCGGTGTCGGCGGTGGCCGGGCCGGGTCTTGGCGGGGTGCTCGCCGCGTACGCCGGCTGGCGCTGGATCTTCCTGGTCAACCTGCCGATCGGCGCGGTCGCGCTGTGGCTGATCGTCCGTCATCTGCACGAGCCGGCGCGGCAGCGGACGGCCCGGGTGCGCGTGGACTGGGCGGGCGCGCTCGCGGTGTTCGCCTGCGGCGGGGTGCTGCTGACCGCGCTGGTGCAGGGCGGGGTGGCCTGGCCGTGGCTGTCGGCGCCCTCGCTGGCGCTGGCCGGCACCGGGCTCGCGCTGGCCGGGGCCGTGGTGTGGGTGGAGCGGCGGGCGGCGGAGCCGATCATCCCCGGGTGGGTGTGGCGGCGCCGTACGATCGCGGCCGTCAACCTGGCGCTCGGCGCACTGGGACTGCTGATGGTGGCGCCCTCGGTCTTCCTGCCGACGTACGCCCAGTCGGTACTGGGGCTCGGCCCGGCGGCCGCCGGTCTGGTGCTGTGCGTGTGGACGCTGACCTGGTCGGCGTCGGCGGCGCTCAGCCAGCACGTCTACCGGCGCATCGGCTTCCGCGACACCGCCCTGCTCGGCATCGGCCTGGGCGCGCTGATCCTGCTCGCGTTCCCGTTCCTGCCCTACCCCGGCTCCTGGTGGCAGCCGATGCTGCTGATGCTGCTGCTCGGCGGGGCGCTGGGGCTGTTCCAACTGCCGCTGATCATCGGGGTGCAGTCGACGGTGGGCTGGTCGGAGCGCGGGACCACCACGGCGTCGGTGCTGTTCTGCCGGCAGACCGGGCAGACCGTGGGCGCCTCCGTGTTCGGTGCCGTCGCCAACGGCGTGCTGGCCGCCCGCCTCGGCGGTGCCGGCGACCTGGAGTCCGTCACCCGCGCCCTGGCCGCCGGTACGGCCCCGGAGACCACCCGCCGCGCGATCGCCGCCGCGGTGCACGCGGTGTACCTGGGCGCGGCCGGCGCGGCGGCCCTGGCGTTCGTGGTGCTGCTGGTGGTGGCACCCCGGCGGTTCCCGGTGCGGCCGGAATGACCCCCGGCACCGCTGGTTAACGCGGGTAACCCCCCAGCTCGGACCCCGCTCCCGAGAAGTAAGCGCATACCGACCGGCCAGTTTGGGGAAATCGCCACGCGTTCCGCACCCCGCGAGTAGCGTGCGTGGCTCCGCCCCCCCAACCTCCCTGCGGTCCGCCCCCACGG
>NZ_JAJSZC010000346.1:0-5593 GCF_036815105.1 Streptomyces sp. IBSBF 3136 | reverse complement strand
CCTGGGTGGGGGTGGGCGCGGGGGACTGGGCCGCACCCTCTGCCTCGGCCGTTCGTCCCTTGCGTGAGCGGCCGAATGCGTTCCGCAGGAGAGTGAGAATGCCCATGTGCGCAACCCTTCGCGTGAGTTGATGCCCGTTTAATCCCTGGCCAGGACGGACACGTAAGGTTAGCGGCCCGCGATCCCGTTTCGGTCGGTGGCCGAGAGGTCAATGCGGTGTTGTGATCGCCCGCGCCGCGGCCACCTCCTGGCGCAGCGGTTCCAGCACGCTGCCCGAGGGGCCCGTCAGGTCGGTGCGGACGGCGGTCAGGTGCTCCGCCCGGCGCACCCCGTCCGACAGTTCGCGCAGTTGCAGGGTCACCTGCCCGATCTCGGCGGACGACGGGGCCGGGGAGCCGTGCCGGACCCGGACCCGGGCCGCCGTCGTCGCGTCGACGATGCGTTCCACGGCCACGACCAGCGGCCACCACGCGGCGGCCCGCCGGCCGGTGGGCGGTGGCTCGGTGAGCGCCCGCTGGAACTCGGTGCGGATCGTCGACAGGTCCCGGTAGAGGCGGCGGCGCATGCGGGCGTGGCCGGCGGGGTCGGTCTCCGGGCCGAAGGCCGCCTCGACGTACGCCGCCGTGTCCGCCACCGCGTCGGCCAGGCTGTCGCCGACCCGCGTGTGCCAGCTCTCCGGCCACAGCAGGTAACCGGCGACCAGGGCGATCGCGCACCCCATCAGGGAGTCCAGCAGGCGGGGCAGCAGCAGGGCCGTGCCCTTGTGGTTCAGGATGTCCGACAGGAGCAGGATCACCGGGGTGATGGCCGCCGTCTGGTAGCCGTAGCCGCGCGGGGTCAGGGCCGGGATCAGCGGGGCCAGCAGCAGCATCACGGGCACGTCCCACCAGCCGGGCGGCACCTCGGCGAGCACCGCCGCCGCGACGACGAGGCCCACCACCGTGCCCAGCGCCCGCAGCAGCGCCCGGGAGAACACCGAGCCGAAGTCGGGCTTGAGGACGAACGTGATGGTCAGGGCCACCCAGTAGGAGCGCGGGACCGCGATCAGGGAGACCAGGGCCTGGGCGATGCCGATACAGACGGCGAGGCGCAGGCCGTAGTGCCAGGAGCCCGCGGAGAGCAGGACGCCCCGGGCGGCGCGCGCCGTACGGGTGCCGGGCATGGCGGGGCGGCCGAGGCGGTCGTCGATGCCCCGGGGGTCGACGTCGGGCGTGGCGACGACCCCCGCCGCGTGCCGCACGGCGTGGTCCATGGCCCGTGCGGTCTCGGTGGTGGGGAGGGGGAGGCTGGAGGCCGGGTCCGGGTCCGGGCGTAGGTCCAGGGCCGGGTCCGGGTCCAAGTTCGGGCCCAGGTCCGGGTTCCGGTCCTCGGGGGCGCTCGGGCCGGTGTGTCCCCCGGCTCCGCTGCCGGTGGCCGGCGTGCGGCCGGTCTCGATGGTTTCGGCCAGGTGGCGTACGGCTTGCGGGATCTCCGGGGGGAGCGGCCGGCCGGTCAGGTGGACGGCGGGTGCCGCCTCGACCACGGGGGTGATCGCGTTCAGCTGGGCCAGCAGACGGGTCAGTTCGGGGCTGTAGCCGTGGTGGCGGGCGCGGTGGGCCAGGATGGTGTCGTAGGACCGGTTCAAGGACTGGGTGACGGCGTGCCGGGCGGTGACGTAGCGGTCCGGGGCGCCGCAGGCGGCCAGCAGGTCGGCGACCGTGCGGTAGGTGGCGGCGACCGCCGCGCGTTCCGGGATCCCGGCCCGCAGGGGCCAGGCGAGCAGGGCGAGGGCGAGGACGAGCAGGCCGCCGCCGGTCATCAGCGCCGGCGCCACCCACCAGGCGCCGGGCAGCGGAAGTCCCGCGCCGATCACGCTGTTCAGGAGCAGGGTGAGTCCCGACACGGAGGCGACCGCGCCGATCGTCGAGATCATCCCGGACACCAGGGCGATCGCGGTGAGGGCGGCGACCGCGTACCAGCCGTGGCCGTACACCGCCGCGCCCAGCGTGATGCCGAGCGCGCCGAAGAGTTGCGGGACCGCGATGTTCAGGACACGCATGCGGTAGGCGTCGGCGGTGTCGCTGATGACGCCGGACAGGGCGCCCATGGAGGCGAGCGCGCCGTACGCCGGCTGTCCGGCCGCGAGTCCGATCGCCAGCGGCAGGCTCATCGCCAGGGCGGCGCGGGCCATCGCGGCCCGGTTGAGGGGTGCCCGGTGGGGTTGGAGGTTCCGGACCAGCCAGTCGGGAGGGGTGAGGCCGATGGGGAACTCACGGGACATGCGCCCATTATGGCCGCTTCGTTCAGGTCGGCCGCGGGGCGTCCACAGGGTGTGGGCGGGGTCTGCGCAGCGGGGTCTTCGCGGTGTCGGCCGTCGGCCCGTGGCCCGTCAGCCGTCAGCCCGTCGGCCCGTCAGCCGTGTTCGTGCAGGGTGACGTCGACGACCAGCGCGCGGTGGTCGGTGTCGGTCAGCCGCAGGAAGCGGGCGTCGGTCGCGGTGAAGTCCGGGGAGAGCAGGACGTGGTCGATCTGGGCGCCGATGACGGAGGCGGTGCGGGAGGGCCAGCTCGGGGTGCGGTCGTGTCCGTCGAGGCCGGCGGCGTCGGTCAGGCCGGTGTCGAGGATGTGGCGGAAGGCCGCGTGGTCCTGTGAGGCGTTGAAGTCGCCGGCGAGGATGGTGGGGGTGCGGGTGTCGGCGGCGGCGAAGTCGCGGAGCCGGTCCAGTTCCCGGCGCCAGAGGCCCACCTGGCCGGGCAGCGGGGGCATCGGGTGGGCGAGCTGGACGCGTACGGCGTGGCCGCGTACGTCGGCGACGGCGCCGGGCATGCCCATCGTGCCGGGGATCCCGGCCGCCGGCCGCAGCGGGTAGCGGCTGAGGACGAGGGAGCCCTTGGAGCCGTCCGCGGCGACGGCCCGCCGGTGCGGGTAGGTGCCGGCGAAGTCCCGCTCCAGCGTGGCCCGGCAGCTGTGCTCGCACTCCTCGACGAAGACGAGGTCCGGGCGGTGGCGGCGGATCTGCGGGACCAGGGACGGGGTGCCCCGCCCGAACTCGACGTTCGAGGTCAGCACCCGGAGGGAGGCGAGGGGCCGGCCGCCGGGCTCGTGGATGCGGCCGTAGGGGTCCGAGTACCAGGCCAGTACGGCGAGCGCGGCGACCGCCCACACCAGCCCCGGCCACCAGCGGGCGAGCAGCGCGCACAGCAGGCCGAGCACGGCCGGTACGAGCAGCCAGGGCAGGAAGGCGAGCAGTTGCGGGACGGGGGTGATGCCGTCGGTGCCGGCCGCCCGGCAGCCGAGGACCGCGCTCACCCCGGCCAGGAGCAGTCCCGCACACCAGGAACCCGGCCCGCGTCCGGGGCGATCGGTCACGGGGACGAGCCTACGAGCCGGTGTCGATCCGCGTCAGGAACTTCTCCAGCACCCGGTTGAACTCCGGCGCCCGCTCCAGGTTCGGCATGTGGGCCGCGCCGTCGACGACGTGCAGCACCGAGTCGGGGAGCGCCGCGTGCATCGCCTCCGCGTCCGCGACCGGTGTGTAGGTGTCGTCGGCGCCGACCACGACCAGCGCGGGGACGCTCACCTTCGTCAACAGGTCCCGGTAGTCGGGGCGTTCGGCGCGACCGCGCAGGGAGGCCGCGGCGCCCTGCGGGTCGGTGGCCGTCATCATGCGGTGGACGTGGGACTTGATCTCGGGGGCTGCGTAGGGGGCGACCATCTTCTCCAGGACCTCGTCTGCGTAGCCGCGCATGCCCTCGGCGAGCAGCCGGTCCGCCATGGCGCGCCGGCCCAGCCTTCCGGCGGGGGTCTCGGGGTCGGGGAAGGTGTCGGCGAGGACCAGGCCCCGGACGCGGTCGCCGAAGCGGCCGTAGCACTCCATGGCGATCTGGCCGCCCATCGACAGGCCGGCCAGGACGCAGGTGTCCACGGCCAGGAGGTCCAGCAGGTCCTCGATGTCCCGGGCGTGGCGGGAGAGCGGGACGGTTCCGCGGGTCACGGGGGAGGCGCCGTAGCCGCGCAGGTCGGGTGCGATCACCCGGCGGTCGGCGGCGAAAGCGGTGAGCTGCGGGGCCCACATCGTGCGGTCGAAGGGGTGGCCGTGGACGAGGACGAGGGGCACCCGCGCGGTGGGACCGGGGTTTTTGTCCTCGTACGAGAGGAAGGGGGGCATGTGTTCGACCCTAGGCGTGCCCGCTTCGTCGGTGCAATGAAATCTTTGTCCTCGGTGCAATCCCGCGCCTTCACGGCAGGAGAGCAGGGGACTCGTGGACGACTACCGGCGCATCGCCGACCGGATCGCCGCCGACATCGGCCGTGGCAGGCTCCGGCCGGGGCAACGGCTGCCGCCGCAGCGGGCGTTCGCCCGGCGGCACGGGGTCGCGGCGTCGACGGCGGGGCGGGTGTACGCCGAACTCGTGCGCCGGGGGCTGGTGGTGGGCGAGGTCGGGCGCGGTACGTTCGTCCGCGCCACCGAGCCGGACCCGCAGCCGGGGCATGCGCTGACCGAGGCGGCGGGGCTCGCGCCGGTGAACCTGGAGCTCAACTACCCGTCCGCGCCCGGCCAGGCGGAGCTGCTGGCCCCGGCCCTCGCACCGCTGCTGCGGCCGGACGCGCTGGCCGAGGCGCTGCGCCCGGCCGCGGTCACCGGTACCCGGGCGGCCCGGGAGTCGGCCGCCGGACTGCTCGCCGCCGGTGGCCCGCGGCCGGACCCGGACGGGATCGTCTTCACCGGCAACGCCCGTCAGGCCATCGCGGCCACGCTCGCCTCGCTGGTCCGGCCGGGCGGCCGGGTCGGTGTCGAACCGCTGACGTATCCGCTGGTCAAGCAGATCGCGGCGCGGCTCGGCTGCACGCTCGTGCCCATCGCCACCGACGACCAGGGGCCGCTGCCGAGTGCGGTCGCCGCCGCCCACCGCACCGCTGCGCTGTCCGCCCTCTACCTCCAGCCGACCCTGCACAACCCGACCTCGCTGACGCTGTCCGCCGCGCGGCGCGCGGAACTGGCGGCGGTCGTCCACAGCCTGGGGACACCGGTCGTGGAGGACCGGATCTGGTCCTTCCTGCACCAGGGCGGCGAACCGCCGCTCGCCGCCCTCGCGCCGGGGCTGGTCCACGTGGTCGACGGGCTGTCCAAGCGGGTCGCGCCGGGGCTCACCGTCGGGTTCGTCTCGGCGCCGGCCGACCGGGCCGGGGCGGTGGCCCGGGCCGTCCGCTCCGGGGGCTGGAGCGCGGGCAACTTCGCGCTGGAGGCGGCCGTGCGCTGGATCGGCGACGGCACGGTGGCGCGGCTGGCCGAGGCCAAGCGGCACCAGGCGCGGCACCGGCAGCGGCTGGTCGCGCGGGAGCTGGACGGTTTCGCCGTACGGTCCGATCCGGCCGCCTACTTCGCCTGGTGGGAGCTGCCCGCGCCCTGGCGGGCCGACACCTTCACCGCGGCCGCCCGGGCGCGCGGTATCGCCGTCACCCCGGGCACCGACTTCTCGGTCGACCCGAACCGCACCCCGTCCGCCGTCAGACTGGGCCTCGCCTCGGCCCCGGAACCGGACCTGACCCGCGCCCTGCGAAGCCTGGCCGAGCTGGCGCGGGCAGGGGCAAAGACGGCTGTGGGGGGTGGGTG